>CALUUR010000047.1 GCA_944324015.1 Candidatus Gastranaerophilales bacterium | reverse complement strand
CCCCCCCCGATTGGGTCAAACCCTCTGTTTATAAGCATTTTAAAGCTCTTTCCCATCATACTTCGCTCCTTGGTTTATATTCTCACATTATTATTATAACATTACAAAATATAAAAAACAAGATTAATAAGAAAATCGGAACAAAGCATATAAACAGTAGAAAGAATTGCAGCCTGAGTTGTAGAAATACCGACTTCCTTTGCTCCGCCCTTTGTTTCGTATCCTTGAGTCGAGCAAACAAGCGAAATTAATATTCCAAAAACAGAAGCCTTAAAAAGACTTATATAAATATCTCTTGTAGACATCCAAAGCCATGCAGAATTCATATATCTTGCAGGATGTAAGTCAATTGTAGCATGTGCAACAAGCATTCCGCCTGTGATTCCGACAAATTCAGCAAGCAGAACAACCATAGGAACAGTTATTGCAGAGGCAAGAATTCGCGGTGTAAAATAATAGCCAATAGGATCAACTTTTAAAGTTTTCATTGCATCAACCTGACTTGTTACCTGCATATTTGCGATTTCCGCAGATATTGCGGTTCCTGCCCTGGCCCCTATTGCAAGTGCTACAAACCCCGGAGCAATTTCTCTAATCATAACAATTGCAATTGTTCCGCCGATATAAGTATCTGCACCGCTCATTAAAAACTGCTTTGCGACCTGAATAGTAATAACAGCTGCAGCAATAAAAGCAATTATCAAAGAAATCGGAAGCGAATCATAACTTATAGCGGCAGCTTGCGCCAAAACAGCAGAAAAACGAACCTGAAACAGGTACTTTATACTCCTTATTAAATTTTGAACACACAAGCCTAAAAATTCTATCAAAAGACCTCACCCGTATTTCTAATTTTCGCAAGCTTAAAATTGAAATACTGCCCTCTCCACAAATAGGCGAGGGCAGATAATTATTAATAAACCGGCATACACCATTTTTTATATTTTGGAACTCTTCCTTTAACAACATCAAAATACAATTTTTGAAGTTCTTTAGAAATCGGTCCTACATGTCCGTCGCCTAACTCCCTGTTATCAACACTTACAATAGGACTTACCTGAGCACCCGTTCCGCAGTAGAATGCTTCATCGGATATGTAAAGCTCTGTACGGTCAATTGCACGTTCTTCTGTTTCAATTCCGAGTACATCTCTTGCAAGTTCTATAATAGTATTTCTTGTGACACCTACAAGAATATTATCAGTTTTCATTGTTGTGACAAGTTTTCCGTTTTGTACAAGGAACATATTCATTGCAGAACCTTCCGTAACCTGTCCTGCTTCATCAAGAACAATTGCATCATCAAATCCCATGTTGTGTGCGTCGGTTTTAATCAAAGCAGCGTTTGCATATGATCCAGCGACTTTAGCACGAGGAGGAATAGCATTGTCGCTGTTTCTTCTCCAGCTTGAAACACAAACTTTTAGACCCTTTGATGTATCAATATAATCACCCATTTTATTAGTAATTAATGCATAAGAATCAATATTGTCATATAAGCCGGGCCCTACTTTTTGTGCGGACTTATACAAAGTCGGACGCATATAGCAGTCTTCTTTATAATTATTTTTTGCGAGCAACTTCTTTGTAATTTCGCAGTGTTCTTCAACTGTGTAAGGACTTTTCATACACATAATTTTTGCGCTTCTTAAAAGTCTTTCATAGTGTTCCGGAACTCTGAATGCATATAATTGTTTTTCTTCTTCGTTCCAGTAAGCTCTAATCCCTTCAAAAACAGCAGTTCCATAAAGGAAAGCATGAGTGCGGACAGGAATCATTGCCTTAGAAGCTTCAACATACTGTCCGTCCATAAAATAAAACTCTGTCATAATTCCTCCTTAGTTTTATACAAATTACTATACCACGAAAGAATTTAAACAGAGTTAAATTTTATAAAAATTTACTTATTTATTGCAAAACGTTTCTTGTTTGTTAACGGTGTATCATCAAGATTTGCCGTTTCAATAAACTTTTTGGCGTCATTAACAGGAATAGCAAAACCAATTCCGATATTTGAAATGTTGTTATCAGGATTGTAAATTGACTGAGAAATACCTATAACTTCTCCTCGGGAATTTAAAAGAGGCCCGCCAGAGCAGCCCGGATTTATTGCAGCATCAGTTTGAATTCTGCCCTTTGTATAATCAATCCGCGATACAATTCCGGATGTTAATGTGCCGGCAAAACCGAACGGATTACCTATGGCTAGCACCTTTTGACCGACCTTCACTTCCTCCGAATTACCGAAAGAAATAGTTTTCATAGGAGTTTTTGCATCAATTTTTAGTAAAGCTAAATCCTTATTTTTACCCATTTTTGCAAGAATTTTAGCTTTATAAACTTTACCGTTATAAGTCGTTACATCAATATCTGTAGCATCTTCTATAACATGTGAACCTGTTAAAATTACCCCGTCGGATCTTATTACACAGCCTGTACCAGCAGAAAAACCGTCATCCAAATTTGCATCAATGGCAACAATCGCAGGATTAATTTTTTCGTAAACGCTTATATTGATTAATTCATCTGGTTCAAATTCTTGAGCGGTAACACCCGAACACATTGAAAAAATAATAAAACAAAACAATATTATTTTTTTTATCATATTATTCCCCTTTTTTCTAATATTATCTTGCATTTTTTTATTTATTCATCAGCCCTTAAAAATTTTTCAGGGTTAGTTATTGTAATTATTAGAATTTTAATGTATAATTCAGAAAAAAAGTTAATTATAATAAGAAAGGAATTAGAAAATGAGCAGAATTGACTTATTCAGACAACACCTAACAGAAAAAAGAGCAGTAAAAATCATTGCAGGTATTGATAACTTTGATATCAAAAATATTAAAAAAGTAGTTTCATCTGCAGAAAATGCAGGAGCATCCGCAGTAGATATCTGTGCTAAACCTGAAATTATTGCAGAAATCAGAGAAATGACAGACATGCCGATTTTTGTATCTTCAATTATACCGTCAGAACTGGTTAAAGCAGTTGAACTCGGTGCTGATGCAATTGAACTCGGTAACTTTGATGTTCTTTACAAAAAAGGAATGTCTTTCTCCGCTGAAACAGTTTTATCACTTGTTAACGAAACATTGAACCTTCTTGGCGACACAAGGACTTTCTTCTGTGTAACAATCCCGGGAGAATTATCAATTGCTGATCAAATTGAATTAGCAAGAAAATTGGAAACTATGGGTATTGATTTAATTCAAACTGAAGGTCACTTCTCTGCTGACCATATTTCAGAAGGAGCAAGAGGATTAATGGAAAGAGCCGAATTAACACTTTCTAATACAATTGAACTTTCCAGAAATATCGACCTTCCGATTATGACTGCAACGGCAATCAACCCGACAACAGCTCCGTTTGCATTTGCAGCAGGAGCTTCAGCTATAGGATGCGGTTCATGCATTAACAAACTCGATTCAGAACTTTCTATGATGGCTACAGCAGCAAATCTTGTCGAAATAGCTTCAAGAAATGCTTTGAAAGTTGTAGAACTAGTTTAAGGTTAGGTAACTTTATTAAATACAGCATACCTAAAAAGCTCCTTTATATATAAAGGAGCTTTTTAGTATAACAATTTCCCTTATAAATTCAACAGTACATAACATTTATTAACATGTAATGGATTTTTAATATAGTTTAAAATAAAATGTTGTTGTAAAAGGATGATTATGGAACTGATTTTAGATATTTTATATATATATGTGGCGGTTTACTCTTTATATTTTTTGGCACTTGCTGTCAGAAATCTTAATGATAAGCCTTTTAAAATAGAAAAACGATATTCAAAATATGCCGAGAAAAAAAATCTTGCAGTTGTAATTTACGCCAGAAATAACAAAATTACACTTGAAAACCTTATTAAAGAGTTAAAAATGCAGGATTATCCTATTAATAACTTTAGTGTTTTCGTAATTCTTGATAACTGCACAGACGGTTCCGAACAACTATTCACTAATGAAAGGTTTATAAATTTAATTAATATAAAAGATGTTGGCACTGTAGGAAAGAATCAGGCTGTATCAATGCTTGTTGAAAGATTAGCAAAAGACAGCAGCATTGATGCATACGTATTTCTGGACGGAGACAGAAGTATTCCTGCAAATTTTCTTACAACAGCTAATTCAGCACTTGTAAATAACAGTGCATTGAGCGGTGAAACTTTAATTTTAACAGACAACCTCGGCCCCGTTGATAAAATCAAAGCAGCTTATCAAAAATATCACATGAACTTTATGAGAAAAGCCCGTTCATTATTCGGTCTTGCAGCAAGTGCAGACTCTGGCGTTTTTGTCATAAAAAAAGCAATTGTTGACGAAATCGGTTGTGTTGATTTTAAAGATATAAATGCTGAATTAAAATACAGTATGCTCCTTTCAAGAATTAAATCTCCCTGCACTTTTAACCCGAATATTCAAACATATGTTGATACAGCGTGTTATGAATTCAGAAAACCGCGTCTCTCCGCAAGATTGGAACTTTTCAAGAATTGTTTTTCACAAATATGGTCAAAAAACTTTATCTTTGCAGAGCATACTTTTTCACTGTTAAATCCTAATATATGGATGGTATTACTCATCTATGCAGTAGTAATGAAACATTCATACAGATATTACTTCTTTGTTGACTTTAGAATAGTTCTGCTCACATTCCTGATTTTAGTTGCAGGATTTGGTATAAGTCTGATAAACTCTAAATTGAGATTTAAAGAAATAGTACTTTTAATTTTATATCCTGTATATTCACTATGTCATATAATTAAAAACCTTCCGCCTGTCAGAGTTATAAGAAATAAAATTACTCAAAGAGAAGAAGCTGCTGAAGGCATTGAAAAATTAACCGTTGAAGCTTTTGTTATGAATACTGCAGGACGGGAATTACCATGCAAACTCGAATTTATTTCAGATTCCGGCCTTGCAAAAATAAAATTCATGTACAAAAAGAGAAAATTTATTACATCAAAACATTTGAGAATGATTGACTCTCTTCAGGAACTTAGAGAAAAATTGAATGACTACGGTTTTGTTCTAAAAATATGCAGCTGCTGTAAATATTTCACATCAAACGTTGACGGGACAACAAATATGCTGAAAGGCTTCTGTCACAGTGACTACCCGAGCCCGTCTCTTAAAGACCCGAAACCAACTTTAATCTGGAATTCCTGCACAGACTTTGAGCCTGCTCCATTCAACAATCTGATAGAAGAAATGGCTAAAGAACAAGATTCTCAGGTATAATTTCATTTAACATATAAAATGAACCGCATACAATTTTTAATGAATCTTTTGGCAGCTTGTCAAAAGATTCAAAAATTTTGGAAGGATATTCACAAACATTTTGCAATTCTTCAACTGTGCAGGAATTTTTGTTATTAAAATGATAAAAATAAATTTCATCACCTTTATCAAATAAAATATCCATCATTTTCTTGTAATCTTTATTTTTCAAACAGCCAAATACAAAACAGCGTTTTTTATCAGGAAAATACCAGTCTAAACTTTCTCTTAATGCCATTACTCCATTAGGATTATGAGAGGCATCAACAATTAAATCATCTCTGCAAAGCTGAAATCTGCAAGGATTTTTAACCTCTTTTAAAGCGTCCTGAATAGTATCTTCATCAATTTGCGGAAAAAGATATCTTACCGCTGCCAGAGCAAGCGACAAATTTTCCTGCTGACAGACACCCTTTAGAGAAAGATTGGTTGTATCTTCAAAAGGCGTTACCAGAACAAATAAAGAATTGCACTCATCAGCTTTATCCTTAATTTCTTCATAGCCTTCGCAAGTAAAAACTGGACAATTCGGTTTTATTATACCCGCTTTTTCAAAAGCAATTTTTGATTTCGTACTTCCTAATCTTTCTGTATGATCCAAATCAATATGAGTAATTATTGAACATAAGTTCTTTTTTATAACATTTGTAGCATCAAATCGTCCGCCAAGCCCTGTTTCAACAACTGCGATATCTACATTGTTATCTGCAAAATATTTAAACATGACGGCAGTGAGGATTTCAAATTCAGTCAGATGAATATTATTTTCATCCGCAATTTTACAAATTTCAAAAATATATCGGGTAAAATCATCCTTTTTTATGTCATAACCGTTAATTTTTATACGTTCTGTATATTCGTAAATATGCGGGCTTGTATATAAACCGGTTTTCATACCCGATTTTACAAGAATTGCAGCAATTATTGTACAGACAGAGCCTTTACCGTTAGTTCCGGCGACATGAATAATTTTGAGTTTATCCTGAGGGTTTCCCAACAAATCTAATATTTTAGAAATTCTATCCAAACCAAGATTTATATAAAATTTTCCCTGTGATGTAAGCAAATTTATTGTATCAATATATTTCATTTATTAATTCTTTCAGTTGTTTTACAATCCTTTCAGTTCCGTCAAACTTTGCGAGCGAAAGAGCATTTTTTTGAAGTTCAAGCAATTTATTTTTATCTTCAATTAAAGATTTCAGAGTTTCCAAAAGTTTGTTCGGGGTAAGTTCTTCATCCTCAATATATAGCCCTGCATTTTTTTCAACCATAAATTTTGCATTCTTACGCTGATGATCAGCTGCAGCATAAGGATAAGGGACAAATATCGGAGCAATCCCCGAGGCACAAATTTCAGAGATGCTCAATGAACCTGCTCTTGAAAGAGCAATGTCTGAAGCCTTCAAAACTGTCACCATATCATCAAAATAAGGCTTTATAATGATATTTTTATCAGCATCATACTCAGGATAAACCTTAAGCAGCTGCTCTATCACATACCCTATATTTCTCTTACCTGTTTGAAAAATAATCTGCAAATCATATTCTTTAGACAATTGTTTTAAAATATTAAAAGATGAATCATTAATCGATCTTGCTCCCTGTGAGCCACCCATGATACATAATGTAAGTTTATTTTCTAAATCTAAACGCCTTCTTGCCTCTTCTTTTGAAAGGGTTTTGAATTCAGATCTTATAGGATTACCGTTAATTTCACAATTTTTATTGCGAATATAATTTTTTGCGCATTCAAATGCGAGAGAAACACACGCAGCATAGGGAGCAATTTTTCTTGTAACAAGCCCGGGCTGCGCATCACAATCATGCATCATATACGGGACTTTCATAATCTTTGCGGCTAAAAGTGCAGGAGCCGAAACATATCCGCCAGTCCCAAATACAGCATCCGGTTTGTATTTCATTATATAAAAACAACATTTTAATATTGCAAAACTTAACTGGAAAAACCATTTAATAAGTTCAAAGCCAAAAGCCCTCGGCATTCCATGAACATTTACACTTAAAAATTTATAACCTTTTTTGTTTACAATATCAAATTCAAGATTTTCAGGGTTACCCACATAAAAAATTTCATCATCGCTTAATGCATCAGCCACAGCTATAGCAGGATAAATATGCCCTCCTGTACCGCCGCCTGTTATAAAAAATCTTTTCATCAATATCTGTTCCTTATCTTTTTAATACGCTTTTTAGAAATGTTCAAAAGTATCCCCACCATTATAAGTGAAACAATCAAAGATGAACCGCCGTAACTTATGAACGGAAGCGGAACGCCTGTTGTCGGCAGGAATGAACTTGCAACACTCATATTCATAAATGCCTGAAATACAATTGAAAAAGTTATTCCGACAGCAAGGAGTTTTCCGTACATATCAGGACATCTTGCGGCTATTAAGAAACCGCGCTGCATGAATGTAAAAAATAAACCTATTACAAGAACACACCCGACAAATCCAAGTTCTTCCGCAATAATCGCAAATATAAAGTCAGTATGACATTCCGGAAGATATGAGAGTTTCTGAATTGAGCCGCCGTAACCCACTCCGCTGAAACCGCCCGATGCAAATGCAATTAAGGATTGAATAATATTATACCCCGCACCAAGAGGGTCAAGGTCAGGATTTCTCCATGTTTTGATACGCTGGAGCTGATACGGCTTAATAATTGTAGTCAAACCGATAATAATTGTTGCAGCCATAGCCCCAACGCAGCTTAAAAATAATTTTAAAGAACCGCCCGCAGCCATATACATTACAACAGTTGTCATACCGAGTAAAATAACCATTGACAAATTCGGCTGAATAAAAATCAAACCCGCCATGGCAATTATCGGAAAGAATGCCCAAACCCACTTATTCTGGTCAAAAAGATTTGCATCTTTTCTGAATGCATTTGCAAGCAAAAGAACAACTGCTGGTTTTGCAAACTCCGACGGCTGCAGTTGAAATCCTGCAATATTTATCCATCGTTTTGCACCGTTGACAGTAACACCTAACGGCGTAAAATCAACAAGAAATAATGCTATAAGAATAGAGGCCATGATTATGACATTCCAATCCGCAAGCTTTTTATAATCATAATTCATAAAAAACTTTAAGCCGAAAAAACCGACAATAAAGCATATTACCTGTTTTATTAAAAACTGGGCAGGATTACCGCCTTCATCAAGACATTTTGGAGCCGTAGACGAAAATATTGCAAGAAAGCCGATAATCACAAGAAAAGCGACAACAATTAAAAGAGTTTTATCCGGAGATGATATGATAACACTTTGAATTGGCAGCTCATCTCTCCCTTCACGGGGATTTCTTCTAGTTGATCTTTGATAAGACATACTCTTTGAACACCCTTCCCCTTTCTTCATAACCGCTGAACATATCGAAACTTGCACATGCCGGTGACAGCAGCACTACATCTGAATTCAACTCTATTGAACGGTCTACCGCATCTTTCATGGAATTTTCTCTTATTATGTTATTAAATCCGTTTTTACGCAAATTTTCATCAAACCTGTCAGCTGCTTCTCCGATTAAAACAACAGTTTTAATGTGTTTTTTTATAGCGTCACAGAATTCCGTTAAATCCGTATTTTTATCACGCCCGCCTGCAATAAGTACAACATCGCAATCATTGAATGAATTAATTGCGACAAGACTTGCTTCAGGATTTGTGGCCTTTGAATCGTTATAAAAAACGGTTTTTTCTTTTTGCGCAAACTTTTCAAGTCTGTGTTCGGGAACTTTAAACGATATAATAGAATTTTTTATATTTTCATTTGAAATCCCTTCAATTTTAGCAACAATAACAGCGCACATAACATTTTGGTAATTATGGTTGCCGATTAAAGGGCATTCGGACAAATGAATAATCTTTTCCGATTTTCCACTACGTTTAAAATAAATTGCACCATCCTTAATATAAGAACAATTGTCACCGATGTCGCCATCAAAAAGAAATACAGTTCCCCCGCATTCTTTTGAAAAATCCAAAAGCCTGCTATCTTTTGCATTCAATACTGAAAATTGAGGCGCCTGAGGACCTTTGAATATTTTAGCTTTAGCTTTAAAATAATTCTCTAATCCGCCATGCCAGTCAATATGGTCAGGTGTAAAGTTTGTAAAAACAGAAATTTGCGGAATAAATGAATTACTGTATTCAAGCTGAAAAGAACTGCATTCGCATACCATAAAATCAATATCTTTTTCCAGTAAATCGCAAGGCGGAACCCCGTAATTGCCGCATGGTTCAGCTTTATACTCGCTTGATAAAATATGCGCGGTCAAAGCCGTTGTTGTTGTTTTGCCGTTAGTTCCCGTTATTGCAATAAAAGGAACACCAGTCTGAGAATATGCAAGCTCAATTTCAGATATAACAGTAATTTTTGCCTCATTTAATCGTCTGATAATTTCGCTGTGCGGAGGAATTCCCGGACTTGTAACAGCAATATATGCATCCCTTATAAAATCATCACTATGTCCGCCGGTTTCAACATTAATCCCGAGTGCTTTAAGTTCTTTAATTTTTTCAACATCCTCAGGTCTTTCCTCTCTGCTTTCAGTAAGGTAAACATCAGCGCCTGCTTTGTTTAAATATTTTGCAGCAGAAATTCCGCTTTTAGATAATCCCAAAACCAAAACTTTTTTATCAAATAATTTTAAATTCGGACAAATTGATTTCATTATAAAATACCTCTATTTAAGAAAAAATATAAAATAATTGATACAGCAGAAAGAATTGCTGAAACTATTGCAAACACACATACAACTTTTTTCTCGCTCCAGTTGCAAAGTTCAAAATGATGATGAATAGGAGCCATTTTAAAAACCCTTTTTCCGGTAGTTTTAAAACTTGTTACCTGAATAATGACAGAAAGAGTTTCTATCACAAAAACACCCGCTATAAGGACAAGCAAAATTTCAAATTTACCCATAACAGCAACTGTTCCGAGCAATCCGCCTATTGCAAGAGAACCCGTATCTCCCATAAAAACTTCGGCTTTGGGTTTGTTATATTTTAAAAAACCAGCTAATGCTCCAGCAACACAAGCAGAAATAATCGCTCCTTCTGGGCATCCTGAAAATAATGAAATAATCGCACAAGCAATAAAAGCAAATATACCCGTTGAAGCAGCAAGCCCGTCAAGACCGTCAGTTAAATTATAAGCATTCGATGCCCCGGTAATCACAAATACAGCAAAAGCAGGGTAAAACCAGCCTAAATGCAGGACATATTGGCCGAAATAAACATCCGATGCATTTGTTTTTGTCATCATAAGATAAAGAATCGGGAGCAGCGCTATTGCTATTTGTCTTAACAATTTCCCGCGCGGTGTAAGTCCGTCATTACCTTTTCCCTTTAATTTTATATAATCATCCTGAAAACCGGCAAAGGTATAAAAAAGAAGCGTCAGTAGAATTATAAATGCACCTGTGTTAAGTCTTTGCGCCATTGCAAGAGCTATTACAGAACCTAGAATTACGGCAATTATAATGAAAACACCGCCCGTTGTCGGAGTTCCCTGTTTTTTTGCATGAGCCTCGGGCGCACAATCTTTAACATACTGACCTATCATATGTTTGCGTAAAAAATCTATATATGGTACTCCGAAAAGTAAACATAATATCATTCCCAGTAAAAATGCAACTGCAAGCATTATCATTTTTTTATACCCTTTCCGTAGATATTCATCTGACTTTATTCATTACCGTCAGGCACTTTGTGCCCGTTTTTACCCTTTCCGTAGATATTCATCTGACTTTATTCATTACCGTCAGGCACTTTGTGCCCGTTTTTACCCTTTCCGTAGATGTTCATCTGATTTTACTCATTACCGTCAGGCACTTTGTGCCCGTTTTTACCCTTTCCGTAAATGTTTTAAATTCTCTATTATCTCTTCAAACTTCATAGACCTCGAGGCCTTTAAGAATATTGTAATATCCTCATGCAAATTATCAAGAATGTAACGAGATGTTTCAAGATTAGTTTGAAAATGTTTTACCTCAAAACCATACTTCAATAATTCATCGCCAATATATTTGGCAAGGTTTCCTACTGTTATAAATAATCCGGATTTACCCTGAAATTTTTTACCGATAAATTCTCCAACCTCTTTATGAAATTCAATCTCATCTTCACCAAGTTCTCCCATATCACCAAGAATAACGACAGGATTTTTATACAATTCCAAAAAAGTTGAAACAGAAGCTTTCATAGACTCTGGATTTGCATTGTAACTGTCATTTATAATATCAAATCCGTTAATTTTTTGAATTTCCCATCGTTTTTCTATCGGATGGTATTTGCACAGACCTTTGTATATTTCCTCGTAAGACATACCAAGCTTATAACCAAGCTCTATAGCTGAAAGAGAATTTTCTATATTATAGTCCCCTTCAACATTCAGCTCATACTCACGATTTTTATAAACAAATTTAGAATAACCTTCACGTTTTTCTAAAATTCTTACGTCACTTATTGAATAAAAAATATTCTCCCCGTTAAAATTAGCAAATTTCTTAATTCTTTCATTATCATTTGCAATAAGTGTGTGCTTTAAATATTTTGTAATTTCACATTTTGCTTTTGCAATGTTATCAAGACTTCCCAGGCGCCCGATATGCGCAGAGCCAGCATTTGTAATAATTGCGTAATCCGGCTCTGCGTATTTGCATATAAGTTCTATTTCTCCAAAACCCCTCATTCCCATCTCAACAATCAAAACCTCAGTATCTTCAGACATTGAAAGAACAGTTTGACAAAATCCTATTTCGTTATTGTGATTTGAATACGTTTTATGAGTCCTGAATTTTTCAGACAAAACCGAATAAACCATTTCTTTAGTAGTCGTTTTACCCGAGCTTCCCGTAATTGCAACAACCACAGGATTATATTTTTTTCTTGTAAAATTTGCTAACTGTAAATATGCAGTTAAAGTATCGCTGACTTTCAGAGAAAAATCAGCAGGGCAGTTATCTTTAGTGCAAAAACATCCGCATGCACCTGCTTCAAGAGCTTTATCACAGAAATTTTCACCGTCAAAATTTGCACCCTTCAATGGCAGATACAAATCACCTTTTTTTAAAGTCCTTGTATCGGTAGAAATTTCAAAGTTCCCCTCTTTACCATTCTTAATTTCGGCATCTGTAGCTTTTCTCAACTCATCAACTGTAAATTTCATCTCTAAATCTTAATCTCCCTCACAAAATAATTTTACCGCAAACAAACCGCCGGAAACGTAAAGTTAATAAATGTTAATAGAGCTTGACAATGGGTTTTGAGCAGGTGATAATAATTGATGTATTAGTATGCGGTAACTCGTTAACAATTTTTCGAAAACTTATAAAGCAAAACAGATGCGAGGGACAAGTCATTCTGAAACATATAAAATAAAACAAATTTACCCGAGTGCATTAATAATATAAAGCCGGTAATAAAAAATGTTTCAAAACTTGACCTTAACCGTTAAAAGGCGGTATATGCAATCCCGTAAGCTATGTCGAAAAAACGATACCCAAGAAAGGATGTATAATGTACGCAATTGTAGAAACTGGCGGAAAACAATATCAGGTTGAAGAAGGAAGATACCTTGATGTTGAATTATTAGACGGCGAAAAAGATTCAAAAGTTGTTTTTGATAAAGTCGTTATGATTGTAAACGGTAAAAAATCAAAAGTAGGACAACCCTACGTTGCAGGCGCTTCTGCTGAAGGTACTATCGTAAAACATGACAAAGATAAAAAAATTATTGTTTACAAACAGAGACCTAAAAAAGGTTACAGAAGAAAGCAAGGACACAGACAAGGCTTCACAAGAGTAATGATTTCTAAAATCAGAACTTCAGCTCAGAAAAAAGCCGCAGAAACAACTGAAGAAGCATAAACTTCTTATCCTCGTCCCTTGCGGGAGAGGAAGTATTTCTTAACGAACGGAAGTGAGTTTTAGAAATACAGGTGAGGGGTACATTCTGAAACATTAATAAAAGTCAAAAAAAATTCAGAATAACATTCCGCAGCCATTAACAAAATAAAACCAATAAAGTAACACAAAAATCGTATGCAGGGAATATTTTTGGATACGAAGCACATAGGAGAAATAAATTATGGCACATAAGAAAGGTATGGGATCTACCCGTAACGGTCGCGATTCGGAAGCGAAGCGATTAGGCGTAAAAAAATTCGGCGGCGAAATCGTTAAAGCCGGAAATATTCTTGTTCGTCAAAGAGGAACTAAAGTTCACCCGGGTAACAATGTAGGTATCGGTTCTGATGATACATTATATGCCTTGATTGACGGTCAGGTGAAATTTGAAGCACACAGACGCGACAGAAAACAGGTTAGCGTTTACGCGGTGTAACAAAC
>CALUUR010000046.1 GCA_944324015.1 Candidatus Gastranaerophilales bacterium | reverse complement strand
ATTCTAAGCGGTTACGGGTATAGTGATATTTACTCATTCTGCGGCGGAAAACTTCTCTATGATGAGATTGCTAAAGACAAACAAATCAAACTTGTGAATGTATAAGATTTTACCCTCTCCCTTAATCCCTCCACCGGGGGAGTGAAATGATATATATAGGTTTTTCATCCAAAATATGTTATAATATATACGGGGTGAAAAATGATTGATTACGATAGTTTGTTTGAAAAAATTCCGCGGGTAAAGAAAATTCTTGATGATGGGAAAAACAGTATTCTTTATCACTACACAAAACCGGAAAAACTTTTGAGCATTCTGGAATCGGGTACGATAAGATTTTCAAACGCTCTCTATCTTAATGATAAAGAAGAAGTAACCTATTCTTACAAACTTATCTGCACTCTCGCAGATGAAATGCCCGAGTTAAATCAGTCGCTTTTGAAAAAGATTAAAGAACATTTTTATACAAAATATACAAATATTATTAACGGTTCTAACGATTTTGGCTACAAGTATGAATATTACACAATTTCTTTTTCCACGGAAGCTGACAACCTTACCCTCTGGAACAATTACGCAAAAGGACAGAAATACACAGGTTATAATATAGGCTTTTGTAAGAAATATTTGCTTTCGGATATGGCGAAAATCGGTTTTGATTCGGTCTACGGCAACATAATTTATGACAGAGCCAAACAAATTACAATTCTAAAACTGATTTTTGAGAAATGGAACAAACAGTATGAAAAACTTTTAAAGAGCCCCAAAAAGAATACCGCCGAAAAACGTGTTGATACGGTTCTTGAACTTATTGATATTTTAAGCATAATAAGTTTGTTTTTTAAAAACCCGCATTTCAAAGACGAAAAAGAATACAGGATAATTTTTATCAACAATTTCGGGACAAATTTTGCAAAACAGACAAAAATTTGCGAGAAAAACGGGCTTTTTGTTCCGTATATTGAATACAAATTTTTGAAAAAAACTGTTGATTCAATAAATATCGGACCTACGTTTGATGAAAGTATTTTTTACACAAGCACCTGCAGAATGCTTGCAAATTTCGGGTATGAGAAAAAGACCGTTAACCGTTCAAAAATACCTCTGAGGTATTAAAGCTGGCAGAGGGCAAGAAGGCTGGAAGGCAAGCTATTTAAACTTAGAAGGATACTAGGACACTAAGGAGCATCATAAATCTTTTCCCTCTCTTGGGAGAGGGATTAAGGGAGAGGGTAAGTTATTATAAATGTCTTTCAATCCACTGCATAATAATATTAACAACATAATCCTGCTGGCTTTGTGTAAGTTCAACCCCTTTTGGAATTTTATGCCATTTAAAAAGACATCCGCGGCAGCAGGTAGCTGTTGCATGCTGTGCTATAAAAACTGGATGTCCTTTCATAGGTGTTTGTTTACCATCGTTCGGGATAACGGCGGGAGCAAGCCGTTTGGATATAAAATCACAGGCATGGCGCCTTATTGTATCAAGACCTTTTTCGTTGATATAATCAATATCTTTTTGTTTGAGTTTGAATTTGCTTCTGAATTCTGATTTTGTAAGCCTTTCAAAAATATCTGTCATAGTTTTCCTCAGAGATATTTTAATACAAAAATAGGTTTTGTAATTTATTCCCTCGCCCCTTAAGGGAGAGGGCTAGGGTGAGGGGTTAATATAAAATTTGTAAATAAATGTAACATGTATAAAATATTTTTTAAAGTTTTCACTAAAATCATCCGTAAAAACATGTGTAGAAGAAAAATACAGTAATGTAAAGAAATATGAAGTTAAAAGATTGCTTCTCAAACCCTGTAAAATCAAGGATTTTTCAGGACAGAGCATGTAAAAATAATTTGTAATAGGCAATTTGCGATTAAAAAATGTTTTTACATGGATATAGAGAAGTATAAGTTTAATTTTCATGCAAAAAATTTGAACAATTAATAGAAAGGACTGACTTATGGGCAGCTACAGTGTGCAACAATTAGATCCGGGCTATATCAGCAAAGTAAACCCGCAACAGGTACAAAAATGGGTTGAAGATGGAATTGTAAAACAACAAGGGAATTCATACTATGTTGTTTCAGGTACGGGTATATCTTTCCCTGAGAGTTGCTTTGTAAAAGGTGCTGATGGAAATGTTCAAATATATCAGCTTAACGGAAAAGGACTGATTGTTGAAAAGAGTTCAGTTCAGTCTGAGCCAAAGGGTAAAGTTGTAAGCACACAGACTGATGTTCAAATACCTAGCAGCATGTTGATTGAAAGAATGGGACTTACACAGGATGAAACATTGCAAGCTGAATTTTTAAAATATATGGTCGAGCAGCAAAAATTAAATGTTGATCAGGACGGTAATATAAACTTTCAAAATATGTCACAGGACGATATAAGCAAAACTTTAACTTCAATGATGAAAGGTTTTGCTGAGCTTCATCCGGAAAAGTTTGTTAATCCTAATGCAGAAAAATATGTGGAATTTACTTCTGACTCTGATGCAGAAGCAATTCAGCAGCTGGCACAAGGTGAAAATCCGGCTATTGCTGAACAGCCGGAAGCTGAAGGGTCAAGAAGATATGCCGTACGCAATGAAGGTGTTTTAAAAGAAGAATTATCAACACCTGTAGGTGAGGTCAGTTATGAATCTTCACAAGGGAGATCAGCATCTATTGAGGCTACTTCGGTCACAACAACTACTACTAAAGAGGGGGTTGTTGATGTTCCGGAAGGTCTGAGTGATAGTAAAAAAGCAAGAAAACAGGTGGAGGCTGATGCCCGTGAAGGTTATGCAAAATTATTAGATCAGGCAAATTCTGATCCTGAATTAAGAAATGCCATAGATCTTTATATTGCGGAAAGCAAGTATTCCAAAAAAATTGAGAAAAAGGAACAAGAATTATTACAAACTACAATGGGTACAAGATATAATCAGGATGCAACAGCTAACGATGCGGATATTGTAAGATTATATTTTAATAAATACTTAAGCGAGGATGATAAAAATAAGTTATATGGTCTGGTAGAGCAACTTGCTCAATCCACAGATTCTAATGATCAAAAAGCTCTATTGGATGCGGCTAAAGAAATGAAACTTTATAACAGCAATACCGATAATTTTGCTGATTTAAGCCAAACAGAGAGATACAATGCAGCTCTTGTTTCTATAGCAAAAAGTTCGGGGTTTGAACCTAAAGATCTTTTAAAGCTTATGGCTACATACGAAGTTCTGAATGAAAGATCTGCTGACCAGGTGCTTAAAGATGATAAATATTTTATTGAAGCACAGGCTGAAGATTTTGTAAAAAATCAACAGGTTCAACAGGATGCCCCGAATACAAGAGTTTATTTTTCAAAGGAATCCCGAAAAAATGCTCCTGAAGATGGACAATTCCATAATGATATCGGTAAAAAAGGACGTAAACTTGTTGAAAGTTGTGCTGAATTATTCGGTACAGAAGTATCGAAAACAGATTTTGATGCGGCTAAAAATGGTGACAATGGGGGTGAGTTTTTTGAAGCCGAAATTACTAATCCATTAACAGGTGAAAAAACGACAAAATACTTCAAGTTTAATGAAGAAAATTGGAAAAAAATTATGAGAATAGCCTGTGACCCTGAAAGTGCAACAGAAGAAGATAAAATGTTGTTAAAAAATTATAATATGACACTTCAGGAAGGTCGTAACGGTTTGGAAATGTTATTGCCCATAAATGATGGAACAGTTCGGGAAATCAGAGAAATAATAGGTAATGACAATGGAGCAACTGATAACAGAGAATTAAATGCTTGGCGCGATATGGTTGAATCTGCCGGATACAGTATTGACAGAAACACTACAGCGGGTAAAAGATTACTGCATGTATTGAAAAATGCAGGTATCGGCTATGGTATCGGCTTTTTAACCGGAGGTTTAGGCTCATTGTTGGGTGGAGCTTTACAATATGTTGGTCAAACTGCTGCTCAGACAATAGGTTACTCGGGCGTGACTGATTCTCGAACTTTTTCAGGTACAACAGCAGATAGAATTATTAATGATAAAACAACCTTTAAATATTCTGTTAATGGTGAAGAGTTTTCAAAAACAGTTAACAAAGATATTTTTGTTGAAGGTCAGGATTGGTCTGTTACAGCAGATGGTCAGGAATATTCGGGGACTGTTCGGGCAGATGGTCAAAATTATGGCGGTTCAATGCAAAATCATCTTGAAACCGCAAATAATGCCGGTATATTAGGAGGTATTGGCGGGTTGGTGCATGGTGCAGCAACTGTAAGAGGTGTCAATGCCAGAGGACGTAATACGGATGATGTATTTGATTTAACAAGACTGGTTTCAACAGAAGGCGAACCTGATACCAAAAATCTTTCTATTGAAATCCCTCAGTTTACAACGGTTGAAACAAGACGCGGCGAAAAGGAAGTCGGTTTTGACATTGCTAAACTGCCGGCCGTTAGATGGCAGGGACCGGCTGCATATCACAGGATGTACAAATATGAAGATGGTACACCTGTCAGCGCTTCTGATTTTGCAAAAGCTTACAAACAGGAAATTAACGGCGAAATGACAAACAGATATTTCTATGTATTCCCTGAATTGGAAGTAAACGGCAAAAAACTTGTTCCTGTTGACAACTATGAAGAAGAATACAAAAAAATCCAGGAAGGAGTCCAGGGAACAGTTGCAGGTGTTACAATTAATCCGCAGGGCAAACGAAAAGTAACAGTACAGGGCACAATAAGATCATAAAAGATATATTAACTTTTGTAAAAACATGAGGAAAAAAAGTAAAGAATGTATGAAAAAAACCGTTTATATACATGTAACGTAAAGTGTTCATGTGCATAAGAAAAAGAAACAGGTGAAATCCTATGACAACACAAGGTATTAATAAAAAAAGAGTAATAGCATTTATGTTAAGCTTCTTGCTTGTAATGCAGCAGTCGCTCGCTTATCAGGCTTTGGCTGCTTCAACTATTACTGATGCTGCAGGAAATCCGATAAAACCCAGTTCTGGTGATAACACCTGGAATATTAGACCTGACGCCGTAAACGGAACAAACGGTTTTAAGCACTTTGACCAGATTAACCTAGGTAAAGGCGATGTTTTAAATTTTATATATAGTTATATTAGACAATATCAATCAGGTACAGGTAATGACTTAACTTTAGGTGATGACGGTGGCTCTATTAATAATTTTATAGCGCTTGTTAATCAAGGTGTTGATATTAATGGTATTGTTAATGCTTTGCAAGGTGTTGGCGGCGCATTAAAAACAGATGGTAATTTGATGATTATATCTCCAAACGGTATGGTTGTTGGTGCTTCCGGTGTATTAAATGTCGGAAGTTTGTCTGTTATTGCTCCTACACAGGATTCATTTGATAAATTAGCGAAAGATTTGGATTTACCTAAAAATCATCAATATTATATAAATGATTATCATGTAGATTATGACGCTGATAATCCGCCGGAAACTTCTGTAATTGTTCCAACAGGGTATGATTATACAAAAAACACAGCAGTCTTAACTGATAAAACATTAGATACATCTGTTTTGTCATTAAAGGGTAATGGACAAACAGGCGGTAATATTGATATCCAGACAGGCGGAAGAATTGCTGCCCGCGGTGATGTTAGTCTGCAGGGCGGCCAGGTCGATGTTAACGGACTTGTTGTTGCAGGTTTAGGCAACAATCTTACTAATGCTCTGACAGGTAAAGATGCTGCTGATACACTATTTGAATCATTAGTAAATGATAATATGAGTTCTGCCAATACATTTGTTAATAATAACGGTAACATTGAAATTAAATCTGTTACCGGTACTTCTGTTGGCGGACAGGTTAAAAACTACGGCAAAGGCAACATAACTATCACAAACGAAGGCGCTTCAGGTGTTAATATAACAGGCGAAGTTTCTAACCCCAACGGAAATTTAACCGTTACAAACTCTGCCGGAGAACTTCTTGTTGATACTACAGGTATTGTTAAAAACAAAGGTACCATGACATTTACCAACAACGGTTCAGGTACAGGTATCAGACTTAACGGCACAATTTCTAACACAGGCACATTACTTGCAACAAATGAAACAGGTGCTAACGGTTTATTAGTCGGCGGTACGGTCACAAATGACGGCACAGGAGATACTACTTTAACAAATAAAGTTGGTTCTTTGACAATTTCTAAATCTTTAACAAGTTCAGGCGGCGACCTGCTTGTTGACAACACAGGCTCAGGCAATTTGTTGGTAAGTGGTACTGTTAAAAATACAGGTGATGCTACATTCAAAAATGCAACAGGCGGTGCTTTGAATGTTACCGGTTCAATCACTAATACTGGAACTTTATTGGCAACCAACGGTGCAGCAGGCGGATTGTTAGTCGGAGGAACCGTAAATAATACCGGAAATGCTACTTTAACTAATACTAACGGCGCTTTGAATGTAAGTGGAGATTTAACAAATACCGGCGATTTGACAATGACAAACAGCGGTAACGGCGGTTTACTTGTATCCGGTAAAGTTACAAATAATACCGGAAATCTAAAATTTACTAATGCAGGTGGAGCATTAAATATACAAAAAGGTGCAAATGTCACTTCTAATGGTTCTTCACTCGCTATAACAAACAATGCCGGCGGGAATGGAATAACTATTGCAGGCACTGTAAATAACACCAATGGCGAAGCAGAAATTCATAATAATGATGGCGGATTACTCATTGATACAACCGGAATTATTAACTCTCAAGGGACAAAACTGCTTGTTGACAATTCTGGCTCAAAAGAAGCCAATATAAAAGGGCAAATTAATCATACAAACAAGAATGGCTCTGTTGCTATTGAAAGTTACGGACATGACTTGAAAATCGGTGACAGCACTATAAAGAGAAATATTACATCTAATGCTGATGTTACAATATATGTAGATGGAGCTAATCTTAAAAATAATGGAGTATCAAATACCTTAATCGGTACTATCGATGGTGCTAACTTAAACATAACTGTTCAAGATGGCGGAATTGGGACAGATCTTGGCGGTCAGGATGGCATATATACAGGTATAGGCCAGAACCACAGAGATTTAACAAAATCTATCAATGTTTCTGTTGACGGTTCAATAACAGCCAGAAGTACCGGTTCAAATATGAATTCAAGTGCTGTAGTTAATATCGCCAGCTTGAACAAAGATATGAAAGTCAATAATATTTACTCGGATGGACGTGTAATTTTATTGGCAGATTCATCATCAAAAGGTTCAGGAGCGTATGATATTATTAATGCCTCAAGGTCATCAACAACACCAAATGTTGAAGGCAAAGGTATTTCAATAATTGCAAGCGGAAACATCGGAGAAGCCGGTAATGCTTTAACCTTCAGACAAAACGGTGCTGAAAACATTTTCTACGGCGATGATGCAAGAAACCCTCACGTTCCGACAACTGTTGAGGAAGGAACATCAGGTGTTGATATGCTTGCTATAAAAGACATTCATATCAAAGGTTTAGATGCTAAAGACGGCTCAAAACTCGACACCAATATCGGCGGATTGATTTCTAGAGAAGGTTCTATTAACGCAGAATTCTCAGGCGATGTCTATGTTCGCGAAACAACTGCCGCAAACAGAATAGATTTAACAACCCGCGGTAAAAATATGTATATCGAACATCTTGGTGAAGTTCCGACATACGCAAACGATTACTACGGCGAAAATACAAATATTCATCCTGAAAAAGCAAAACTTACTGCACTTGATTTGGGCAGCTACTGGGATGAAAACGAAGCTCCCGAATACGAACACGCAGCTGATTCTACAATCGTTGTTAAAAACGGTACCTTAAGAGGTCAGGGCAATAACGGTGACGGAAGATGGGATGAAACCGGACAGGAAATTATACACGAACAAGATTTGACTCTTGTTGCAGATAATGCTTATGCTGGCGGCTACTACTTCAATATGGGTAAACACCGCGGAGAAAACGGTAATAAATTCAATCCTTCTACAGTAGTAAAAGATGGTACAACAAATAAATTAACAAATGCAGCAGACGATAATAATTCTGAAATCTCAATCAGAGCAAAAGCAGTACGTCCTGATGATGTTGAAGAAATCGGCAGAAATGAAGATGAACGTAACTACTACTACGGCGGAAGCTCTCAAGGCGGTGACTATGGTTATGACGGCGTTAATAACGAAGACGGCAACGGAACCAATGACGGTGACAAACAGGGTACAGAAGAAGACGATGACAACCTTGTAGTTCCTAAAGATGAAGAAGATATTGTAGATACTGATAACGATACAGATACAGATATGGATACAGATACAGATATGGATACTGACAGCGATACGGATTCTGACACAGATACGGATACGGATACAGACTCTGATACTGATACGGATAACGACACGGATACTGACACTGATACGGATGTAGATACTGACAGCGATACAGATACAGATACCGACACGGATACGGATAACGATACTGACAGTGACACAGATACGGATTCTGACACGGATACGGATACAGATAACGACTCTGATACAGATACGGATAACGACACGGATACGGACACTGATACGGATGTAGATACTGACAGTGACACAGATACAGACACGGACACGGATACGGATAACGACACGGACAGCGATACAGACACGGACACTGATACAGATACGGATACGGACTCTGATACGGACACAGATAATGACACGGACAATGATACGGATACAGATATAGACACAGACAACGATACTGACACGGATACTGATAGTGATAACGATGCCGACAATGATACGGACGTAGATTCTGATACAGATACGGATAACGACAATGATTCCGATACAGATACGGATACAGATACAGACACAGATACGGATATAGATGAACCTGATCCGGAACCTGAACCAATACCTGATATTAACTACGATTTTGGTAAAGAGTTATACAAACAACGTGTTGTCAGCGACAAAGTTGATTCAATTGATAAGCGTCAATTTATGAGATTTGACGCAGAAGGTAATCAAAACACAATTACATTTGATTCTCCAACCGAAGGCGTTGTATCAATAACAGACATCTCAAGAGGCGGGGTATCGCTTACACACAACAAAAAACTGAAAGTCGGAGATGTTGTTCCGGTACATATTCAATACGGTGATATTACAATAAATGCAAACGTAAAAATAGTTTCAGCAAGTGATGTAAAAGCAGGAGGCAAATTCATAGACCTTGATCAGGCAACAGCAAATAAATTATTATATTTAAGCCTGATTGAAAAAGATGAACCGATTGTCCAGACAATACAAAATATCTCGACAACAACAATCGATGATTAATAAATAAAAAAGAGGTTAAATTATTTAACCTCTTTTTTATTATAAACTTTCTTCTTTTAGATTGAAATTTTCGACATTAACCTCTCTTAAAAAGTCAATCCAACAGTTGTAATAATCCGCCAGAGCATAAGTATATCCCGCAACAATTGACCTGTAGGACTGTTCCATTACTATAAGAGTTGTCAGGGACGATTTGCCCTGCGCATAATTCTTTTTGGCAACTTTTATAAGTTCGTTGGAATTTTTAAGCAGATTGTCATTGTAATAATTCAAATTTAATTTGGCTGTGAGAAATTTTTCATAAGCACTGTGCAAATCATTTATAGCTTTGTTTTCAACCGATGTATATTTTAGTTCAGCCTGATTTACCTGCATTCTGGCATTTTGAATTTCGGGTTTGAATGAGTAAAACAAGGGAATATTTACAATATTTGCTCCTGCATAGGCACCATTTGTGTATGAACCTGATTCACTCATCCCTTTTGTCATAAAACCGTAACCGCCTTGAAGTTCAATGTCTGGAACTCTCTGGCGTGCCACATATACAAGATTTTTCTTTGCAACATCAATTTCTTGTTTCGCAATTTTTATATCATATCTGTTTTTAAGAGAATTTTCCATAATTAATTCAAACGGAGGCAATATGTCGCGCGGTTTGGGGCTTAACAGGGCTATAAAATCATCCTTGTCGGAAAAATTATCATCCTGCGCATCATATTTTATTGCCCCTTCATTTTTAATATTTATGGCTTTATTGAAATCAAACATTGCACTTTTAACATTTGCTTTCTGGGTATTAACCTGAATAACAAGCTGATTAAGAGCAATTTCAGTTTGAATTACATCAATCTCTTCAACTTCGCCTGCTGCAACACGTTTTTTTGCAATTTCCAGAAGATCCTGTAAAAGTTTTTGTCTGGATTCAAGTACAATCAAAATTTCTTTGGCAAGGACAAGGTTTACATAAGCTTCTCTGACATCCATTTTTAAATCAAATTTAATGTAATCAAGATTTTGTTTTGTAAGTTCCAAATTTGCAAGAGCTAATTTTTTTCTTGCATCGCGTTTTGCAATTTCGATAGTTTCTGACAGACCTGCTGTCTGCGGGTTGCCTCTTCCTATATCACCTATGTTAAAAAAGGTATTAATCTGCGGATTTTGCAGACGGTTAGAAGCTTTTACCTTATTTTCGGCTATTCCGATATCCATTTTAGAAGCCTGATAATCAATATTGTTTTCGACGGCAATATCAAGCGCTTCCTGAAGCGAAATCTTTTTAATTTCGCCTGCATAACCTGAGGGGCAAATAAATATTATAAACAATATTAAAACAAATTTTTTCATACAAATTCCCGACTGATAAAATTATATCACAATATAAATTCATTTTTTATGTATAATAATACAATAAATTATTTAGGAAGGCGGTAGAAATTATGTTTGAAATTGATAAGGAAAAATGTATTCATTGCGGCCAATGTATTAAAGACTGCTCTGCAAATGCTCTTGAATTTAATGATGAAAAAATTCCGGTAATTGATGAAAACAAATGTTTTAAATGCCAGCATTGTCTTGCAATATGTCCGACGGGAGCGCTTTCCGTATGCGGAAAACATCCCGAAAATTCCGATAAAATTTATGTTCAAAACCATGAAATGATTTTGAATTTAATCAAAAGCAGAAGAAGTTACAGACACTACAAACAGCAAAATCTTGATAAAGATAAAATGGATAAATTAAAAAATATGCTTAACTGGGTTCCGACAGGATGTAATTTCCATAAACTTCATTTTGCTTTTATTGATGATATAGAGGTTATGAACGAATTCAGAGGATATGTAAACGGCAAAGTTGTTGATGCTTTGACTAAAAAGCCGGTAAAAGCAATTGTAAATAAATTTAACAGATACCTTAAATCATTTCTAAACGGTGATGATATTATTTTTAGAGGGGCTCCGCATCTGGTTGTTGTTTCAACCCCTGTTGATGCACCGTGTTATGCTGTTGATCCGATGATAGCATTAAGTTATTTTGAGCTTTATGCTCAAAGTATGAATGTAGGCACATGCTGGTGCGGTCTGGCGGAATTTTGCCTGATAATAATGCCCGAGTTATCGGATTATCTTAAAATTCCGAAGGGTTACAAAGCATCTTATGTTATGCTGTTTGGCGAACCTGATATAAAATATGCCAGAACAGTTCAGCCTGAACCTTTTGAAATTACATCGGTTAAAAAAGGCGAATTTAAAAAACTCGGCTTTAAAGACAAAATGCTAAGATACTTTTGGAATTTGAAGTAAACAACGTGATAAAAGAAGGTAAGCCGTTGATAAAAAGCTTATCTTCTTTTATTTTGCATATTTGCGCTGCATTATGATATTTCCGTCCTCATCGTAGGCGTTTTCTCTCAGCCAGTGAGCGATTAATCTGCCGTTCGGGCTGTATATAAAAGTTTCTTCTTTGCTTACCCTGAGCCCCATATTTACAAGTTCGCCCATTGTTGTGTATTTGTATGATTTGTAAGGATAATCAATCCCGTCTTTTTCTTCCGCGTAAATCAACTTGCCATCATGTGAATAATACCATACATGATATTTATCCCTGTCATACATAACCGCATAAGTTCCATCCGAAAAAAATGCAAGTGTTCTGTCTTGTAATTCTACATTTCCCTGCAAAGCATAGCCGAGATTTTCTCTGTTTTCGCTGTCTGTTATATGTTTTGCAACCATATGAGGGTTGAGTTTTTTGGGGGAAGTGTTTAACAATTCCTTCCTTGCAGAATCAACATCGTAAGTCACTTCTCCCGTCAAGACGGTTTGGGCATTTACAGGCAGAATTAAAAATAACACTAAAAAAAGAATTAATTTCTTTAACATGTCTATATTATTAACGATAGTTAAATGTTTTGTCAATTTTTGTACTAAAATATTAGAGTATAATTAAAAAAAATATAAAAGAATTGGAGAACTATATGGAAAGAATTATTCAATATGAAACATCCGGAACCTGCTGCCGTTTGATGCAGGTAAAAATTAACGATGAAGATATAATAATCGATGTTGACTTTATAGGCGGCTGCAACGGGAACCTTAAAGGGATAAAAAGTCTTGTAAAAGGTATGAAAGTTGATGATGTAATTTCTAAACTTTCCGGCATAAAATGCGGGGATAAATCGACAAGCTGTCCTGACCAGTTAGCCCAATGCCTCAGTCAAATTAAGACAAAAGTTTAAAAAGCTTTTATCCAAATACTAATCAATCGGGTAATTGCCTTATGGATAGAAAGAGTATTAAATATAATTAAATCTTTTTCATACTTCCAGCTATTCTTAATTCCAACGGAGCCTTGCGGCTCCTTTTTTTTGGAGCGTGCCGCTCCACCCGCCATTTAGATTTTGGATTAACTTATACGGTTTAAACTAAAGAAGAAGCGTGCCGCCCCACCCAACACAGCTTACGAAAAAATAAATACCTTCCCTTATTAGGGAGGGAAAGGATGGGTATTAACTTTAGTAATATATTTATGTTAATATTAATAAAAAATAGAAAGGGTTTATATGAAAAAAATTATTTTGATATTATGTTTGGTTTTATTGAATTCTCCTGTATTTGCAGAGAATATGAAACCTGTTTTAAATGACAATCAGATTATTTACTCACCTTCCGCTAAAACATGGAATAAGGACGGAATTTTTGAGGACGGAATTGCTCTGACAAAAAAGACATCTCCCGGTACCGGTAATTATTCTATATATTACAATAACAGCAACGAGGTAATGCTTGGTTCAAATTATGAATTTTTATATGACGGACGATTAATTGCTTGCCACAACGCAGATTTAAAAATTTTTGAACTTGTTTATAACGGCAAATTTTTTGAAGAAAAAGAGTTGACAGAAGAACAGATAAAAGAAATATTCCCTGATGTAGAAATTATCAAGATATCTCAATTTGCAGACCAAAAAATAACTGTTAAAAAACCGGTATTTCAAAAAAAGGAATTTTTACTTTTGAATGATACTGACAAATATTTTCATAAATATTCATTTAAACCTCAGAGTGTAAAATTTTCTCCTGTAGGCGGGCTTTTTAGAGCTTCATCTATCGGCAAAATAACATTTTCACACTTCGGTCAGGATAAATATATAATTTATGTAAAAAATATCTTCAAAAAATAAATTATGATTTATTAGAGTTAAGTTTTTTAGATATTCTGCAGGAAAGTTCGCAAATTATAAACGGCAAACAAAAAACTCCTGTTATTTTTAATCTTTCTGATAACTTATTGTTTATTGTATTTGTAACTTTTGGCTGAACAGTTTTGATGGTGGTAAAGTTAATATATTTCATAGGCAAAATTTTCATAAAAATATTTTTTATTTCATGTAAAAATATTACATCGTCCAAAAGGCTAAAATATTTTTACATAAAAATAATAGAATTATGCAAAGTATTCAATATTTTGCCTAAAGAATTTTTTACCGGCATATTAAATGTTTTAAATAATTTTTGTATCTTTTCAACACAATAATTGTCCTTAATAAGTTATTATTTTAATTTACATTGGATTTTCCATAATCCAAATAATGCTATATAAAACATCAATACACCACCTAACGTATATATCTCCCACAATATCGGAAAAAATAATAAACTTCCAAAATGTGCCTCTTTTAATAACGGAAAAGCAAAGAACAATATAGTAACTGC
>CALUUR010000045.1 GCA_944324015.1 Candidatus Gastranaerophilales bacterium | reverse complement strand
ATGAATTTAGCAGCTTGACGACGAGCGTGAAGGTCGCCTCTTTTTGCAAGGGTGATAATTTCTTCAGCGTATGGCTTTAAAGCTTTTGCTCTTGCCATAGTTGTTTTGATCTCACCATGTACAAAAAGTTCTGTCGCTAAGGAGCGTAACAAAGCATCTCTTTGATCCTTTGCCTTTCCTAGCGTATGTTTTTTAGTTTGGTGTCTCATTGTTTTTTATCCTTTATTTCTTTTGTAATTATTGTTTTCTTTAGAGGGCCGGATGAACAGATGTCAGGAGGTCAGGCTATTTACATAAATGACTTGCTTTCTTGGCTTCCGGTCTTCCTGCCTTCCGATTACCCAACTTCTTCTTCAGTTTCAGGATTTGGAGCCAAATCTAAACCGAAGTGGTGAAGTCTTTCGATAACTTCGTCAGAAGATTTCTTTCCGAAGTTTTTAATATTTAATAAATCATGTTCTGATTTTTTCAATAATTCTGCCATAGAATTAATGCTTGCACGTTTCAAGCAGTTGTAAGCTCTTACTGAAAGTTCAAGTTCTTCAATAGTCATTGTCGGAGTATTTGAATCATCTTCCTTTTCTTCTTCAACAACCATAGAAGGAGCTACAACAGGTTGTCCGGCAATTGAAGCAATCTGCATAAAGTGTTCAATCAAAAGATTTGAAGCCTGGCTTAATGCATTAGTTACATCAATTGAGCCGTTTGACCAAATTTCAAGAGTTAATTTATCAAAGTCAATAGAATCTCCTACACGAGTGCTTTCTACATTGTAGCTTACTCTTTTGATAGGCATAAATGTTGCATCTATAGGAAGAACATCTATTGAAACGCCTTTAGAATCTCTTGGAACATCATGTGCAACGTAACCTTTTCCTGTTTCTACAGTAATGTCTGCGTGGAAACTTCCGCCGTCAGCAACTGTACAAATCAGCCAGTCCGGATTAACGACTTTTACACCTGCAGGCAACTGAATGTCGCTTGCAAGAACTGCGCCTGGACGATCAACATCAATTCTTAATGTTTGAGGTTCTTTGGAATCAGTTTTTACAACCAATCCTTTAAGGTTAAGCATAACATCGATTACATCTTCCAAAACGCCGGGGATAGCAGTGTATTCATGAGTAATACCTTCTATTCTTACAGCAGTAACAGCTGTACCTTCAAGGCTTGAAAGAAGAACTCGTCTTAATGAATTCCCGATTGTTGTACCAAAACCTTTTTCTAATGGTTCAATTACGAATTTACCGTATTGTGAACCGTCAGAACTTGTTGTTGTATTAACACATTTAATTTTCAATTCCATATTTTTTAATCTCCTAGTTGTTGCTAACTATTTGTTCTTTAGATGGCCGGATGAACAGAGGTCAGGAGGTCAGGCTATTTAAAGTAAAAGGCTTGCCTTCCTGCCTTCCGGACTTCTTGCCTTCTACTTAGAGTAGTACTCGATTACGAGCTGTTCTTTGAATTCAGGATCTAATTCTTCTCTTTCGGGAATTCTGTCGAAAGTTATTTTTAGAGCTTCTTTGTCGATTGTCATCCAGGCAGGTGCGCAAGCCATGTCAATCATTTCAGTAACGCTTTTCAAAAATGCGTTGCTTCTTGATTTTACGGTTATAACATCGCCAGCTTTTACAAGGTAAGACGGGATATCAACTTTTTTATCGTTTACAAGAATATGTCCGTGGTTAACGATTTGTCTTGTTTGTTTACGTGTGATACCCAATCCTGCTCTATATAGGACGTTGTCTAATCTTGATTCAAGAATTTGTAACAAAATTGTACCTGTTACGCCTTTTCTTCTTGCTGCTTCGTTATAGTATTTTGCGAACTGTTTTTCACTTACCAGATATGTAAATCTGATTTTTTGTTTTTCTGCCAAATGAATAGCGTATTCAGAAAGTTTCTTTCTAACAGCGCCGTGTTGTCCAGAAGCTGTTTGTCTCATAGAAGAAGTTAATTTTCTGTTAGACAAATCTTTTACTTTTTTATTTCTGAATAATTTGTTTGATGGTCCTGTATATCTAGCCATTTTTTATTTTCTCCTTTACTTTTGTGCAGGGCATCTATGGTTTACTTTTTGGCTTATAAAGCAAGCCCCTGCGTTTAATATGAGGTCAGGAAACCCGGAGGTCAAGATGTCAGGCTGTTTACTTTAAATAGCTTGCCTTCCTGCCATCCGTCCATCCTGCCTTCTGTTATACTCTGCGTTTTTTAGGCGGACGGCATCCGTTGTGCGGGATAGGTGTTACATCTTTAATCAATGTAATTTCCAAACCTGCAGCTTGAATAGCTCTGATAGCTGTTTCTCTGCCTGAGCCCGGTCCTTTGATGTGTACTTCAACTTTTTTCATACCCTGATCTATTGATTTTTTAGCAACAAGTTCAGCTGCTGATTGAGCTGCAAACGGAGTTCCTTTTCTTGCTCCTTTGAAGCCTGTAGCACCTGCTGTAGCCCAAGCAATAGCATTACCTTGAGTATCTGTTGAAGTTACGATTGTATTGTTAAATGTTGACTGAATGTGTACAACACCCTGCAATACGTTCTTTTTTTCTTTTTTCTTAGTTTTTACTGGTCTTGCCATTTTTACTTTCCTTTATGTTTTGTTATTTTTATTTTCTAAATTTAGAAGATCGGAGGTTCGGAGGTCAAGATGTCAGGCTGTTTACTTTATATAGCTTGCCTTCCTGCCATCCGTTCTTCCTGCCTTCTTGTTATGCTGTTTTCTTTTTAGTTATTGCCAAACCTTTTTTACCGCGTCTTGTTCTTGCGTTTGTCTTTGTTCTCTGACCGCGGCATGGAAGGTTGCGTTTATGTCTTAGGCCTCTGTAAGAACCGATTTCCTGAAGACGTTTGATGTGTAATGAAACTTCACGGCGAAGGTCACCTTCAATGTGGTAGTTAGCCAATTCGTTTCTTAATAATTTAATATCTTCATCTGTTAAATCGTCTGTTCTTAAGTCCGGTGATATTTTAGTAGCTTCTAAGATTTTTTTTGCTCTTGTAGGTCCTATTCCGTAGATATAGGTTAATGCTACTTCCATTCTTTTGTTACGGGGTAAATCAACCCCTGATAGTCTTGCCATTTTTTAATTTCTCCTTTTCTTGGCTTTTGGTGCGGTTACGGGTTTGTTATTTATTACTCGGCATCTCTTTTTATTATTGCGATGTCTTTCATCATATAACACGGGTTCCCTTATTCCGCCCCCTTGTTGTTAGATTTTTTTGTGTATGAGGCTTAAATACTTCCTCACCATCGACCGTTTAAGTCCGTCAATTCAACTATTATTGGAAGTTCGGATGAACAGAGGTCAGGATGTCAGGCTATTTAAAGTAAAAGGCTTGCCTTCCTGCCTTCCGGACTTCTTGCCTTCTGATTACCCTTGTCTTTGTTTGTGTTTAGGGTTTTCACAAATTACTGCGATTCTGCCTTTTCTTTTAATACATTTGCATTTGTCGCACATTGGTTTTACTGATGATCTTACTTTCATTGTTTTTTCCTTTATGTTTTGTGCTTTTTTTCTATTATTTAAGTCTGAATGTAATTCTGCCTCTACTTAAATCATATGGTGTCATTTCAACTTTAACTCTGTCGCCGGGCAAAATTCTTATGAAATTTTTTCGGATTTTGCCTGATATGTGTGCAAGGATTTCATGGTCATTTTCAAGTTTTACACGAAACATTGCATTAGGCATAGCTTCAAGTATTGTACCTTCTATTTCAATTACGTCTTTTGACATATATTCCTCTTTTTCGGCTGTACATGATACACCTATTTCAGGCGTTATAATTATCATACTTGCAAAATATTCATTTGCAAGCGGTTTGGACATGTTTTTTCAAAGGGAAAATGAGGAAGTTATTTAATTGTTTTTTTAATAAAGGCACATTTTCAATATTTATAGTAATGTTTGAAATACATAATAAATGCAAGTTTTAGCTTTTTTGTAAATTTTTCTTAATAATTGTAATTATTTTATTTTTAATTAAACAAATTTATTTACAGGTTTTCTTACCATCCCAGTCGAGTCCGTCACATCGTAAATAATCCATATTTTTGTTAAATAATGCCCAGGCTGTAACTCTATCATAATTATATTGGCCGCCGCTTGAAAATTGCTGGATCCATACATACTCTTGCGGCATTCCGGCTGGTATTACCCCATCCTGAACCAGATAAAATAGAAAAATATCTTTACCTACAGTATTCGGATTTTTATTTCCATTTACATCAACATAAAAACCACCGCACCCTAACCCGTATGTTCCGTAAGGGGGACCATCATACAATGAGGAATCATAAGTAAAATTACTCTTTACTGCACATTGACCTGCTTCCCTGAGAAATAATATTTTCATACCATTAGATAAGACATAAGTTTTTAATCTTGATACTGTGTCATAGTTATCAATTGAAAAATCCCCGTTCTCCTTATTGAATATTTTTATTTTATCAGGGTTACAATCATTTTTCGAATTTGTATTTGCCTGACAAATTTTAATTATTTTTAAATATTTTTCAATTTTATCCTGATATACTCCAAAACCTTCTTCAGGCGTAGTCCCGAAATCCTTTATGGTGGTACTTTCTTCGTCTAGTAATCTGGATGTGGCATTATAAATAATATTATACGCAGTTTGCAGCTGGTTTAGTAAAACTTTTTCCTGATACTTTGCAATCAGAGGCTGTAAAGTCATTGCAGCAACTACTCCGATAATTCCCAGAGTAATTAAGACTTCTGCAAGAGTAAAGCCGGTTTGACAACGGCTGTTCGGCAGGGCTCCGTGCATAATTTTTACTAATGTAAATCCATTAAAAACCTTGGTATACGCTAACCTTGCGGGGGGGGGGCAATTCTGAGCTCTTCCATAATCATAATTTTAGCCTCCTTATTTATATAATATTATTTAATATTTATTATTTTTTGTCAACTGTTAACTTTTATTACAATTTTTTTATTTTTTGAAATACGGCGGGAATAATATACTTAATATATTTAGAGTATAAGAATTTCGGAGATATTTATGGCTATAAGAGTAGACGGTATAGAATCAGAAGATGAATTAAGAAAAGCTCAAGCGGCTGCGCAGGCTCAGGGTGCTTCTATAACTAATTATAATGAGTGGGCTCAAATTCTTAATGAATTTGCTGAAAACGGTATTGAATCAACAGGCTCCTATGCCGGTGATAAAGCAAGAATGCAGGAAATTCAGCTTGCTGTGGAAGAATATGTTAATGAACTTCAGCAGCAGGAAAAAATTCAGCAGAATCAGCCGGAAAATAAAGAAACGGATAAAGTACAAAAAAGCAGTGAAAACGACCAAAATCAGGATATAAAAGCCACTGTTGCCAATGCCACAAGCTCTCAGATTATGGCAGATTATATGAAGTATTATCACATGTTGATGTAATTTATTTAGAATGAGTAAATATTTTTACTCTGTTAAACGGCCAGAACAAAAATACTGCTTTTCCTACGAATCTGTCTTCCGGTAAAAAACCCCACCATCTGCTGTCATAAGAGTTTCCGCGATTGTCTCCCATCATAAAATATTTATGTTCAGGTATAATAAACGGTCCGCAAAGCATATCTTCCGTGCATGGCTTTTCGTAGTAAGGACTTTTTATATAATCCTCTTCCACAGGTTTATCATTAATATAAACAGTACTTTTGCCGGTGTTGTCTGTTTTTATTTCAAATTTATCCCCCGGCATGCCTATAACACGTTTAATATATGCAATATCTTTGCAAAAGAAACCCGTTAATCTTGAAAAAATACGCCATGGGGTGTTGGGCAGTTTTTCAAATGGCGGATAAAATACCATTATATCTCCGCGTTCAGGTGTTTTGTAAAATCTTGAGAAACGTTCTACAAATATTCTGTCACCTTCTATTAAGGTCGGATGCATAGAAGCCGATGGAATCCAGCGTATTTCTCCGATAAAAAATCTTATTATAATAACCATTACAACGACAAAAACAATAGTTTCCAAAGTTTCTCTGGCCATCGGGTTAATTTTTTTGTATTCATTTTTTATTTTTTTTATCAGCTCTTTGAATTTATGCATTTGCTAAAAGCTCCGCAAGCTCTTTTAATTTTTGTTTATATAAATTATCTTCAATATTTTCAAGTGATTTTATAGCTTTGTCAATGTAATTATTTAACAAAAGAACCGTTTTTTCAATCCCTTTTTCTGGAGATGCGGTATCTTTTGAAAATATTACCGGAGCAGTATAAATCCCGTCATTAATATCTGATTTTGTGGTTTTTGCATTGATTAAATCATCCCTTATTTGAAAAGCAATTCCAAAATTTTTTGCGAATGTAAAATCGTTGTATTGCAAACCGGCTAAAAGGGCTGATCCATTTATTGCTGTTTCAAAAAGTGACGATGTTTTTTGTCCGGATTTTATTATATATTCTTCAAGCGTCGGAATTTTAAATTTGTTAAAATGCTGATTTATTTCTCCATGGCACATGCTATCAAGAGTTTGTGCAAACATTTTTGTTAATTCTGTTGAATTAATCATGCATATTTTTTTTAAAGCTATCGACAAAAGATAATCACCTGATATTACAGCAAGCTTGTTTCCAAATTCACTGTTGAGAGTTTTTTTATTCCGTCTTAATGATGAATCATCAATAACATCGTCATGGATTAATGATGCATTGTGTACGAGTTCGACGGCAATTTGCAGTAAAATTTGGTTTTCATCTATAGGTTTTCCGTTGGCTCTTAGATATAAAAAAGCTGCTGCTGCTCTTATATGTTTTGAAGGAGCATTAATTATTTCCGTAAGTTTTGATTTTAAAGGTTCTTTGATATTAATTCCGGAGGTAACATTTTTTGTGACTTTATCAATATCATTTTGGACAGGTAAAATAATTTGCAGGTATTGTTCTTGAAAACTCATGATTAAGTATCTTAGCATAAAATAAAGAACATAAAAACAGATATAGGATTAATTTATTATATTGTGCATTAAAATTAAAATGTAACAAATTCTTAACATGATGGATAACATGTTTAAAGTTTTTAAATTCATGTGCCGATAACAGAATTACAAGTACTAAAATTAATGAAAGGAAGATCGACAGCAATGGGAATGGCAGCGTCACAAGCTAGATTTTTAGGTCTGACAGCCAGAAAAACAAATGTTGAATTTGAAGGTCAACAGATTAACCAGCAAAGAACAACATTGTCTAACCAGTCAGCTAACTACTACAACGATTTGTTGGGTATGTCAGTTCCTGTACCTCCGTCTGTCGATGATTATACAAAAACTGTTTATACATTTGAGGATGGTGCTTTGCAGAATCAGATTACTGCAATGATTGCACAGACTGACGGTACTTATACAGTAAGCTATACAAGACAGTGGAAGGATGATTTTGCTGTTGTTTCTGCTGCTACAAGTATTGTAACAAAGAATAATCAAAACGGAAGTTTTTCTATCGGTTCTTCTACTTTAAGGGAACTGGCTAATGAAGATTGGTTACAGGGCTTTCTTGAATGGAATTACACTGATGATAATACAGGAGAAGTTACAGATTATGCTTTAGAATATATCGGTAATGATGAAGGAATTACTTTCGGAGCTGACGGCAGACCGGATAATCTTGATGATATTTATGACCCGAATACATTGAAGAATTATAATACGCAGACTTTTGATAATGCTTACGGCGCTTATCAAACAGGTCTATACAGATATGCTGTTGGTGCTGGAAATTATGAATATTTTTATATAACAAATGATAATGGAAAATTGTTATTTAATCAGGCAGTTTGGAGAGAACAGGGTGATGGTACATCTGATTATAATCCTTGGACATTATTTGCATCAGTAACTGGGAACACCGAGGATATGTTCTCATGGCATCCTACGCAGCATCCTGTTACCGGAGAAACTGCGACTGAAGAACAGGTTGCCGGTATTCTGGAAGAAGAACAGCAATATATCCAGCTGCTTAATCAAAAATATGGTCAGGGAACCTGGATGGTAAGATATGTTCTGGATTCTACAACAGGAGAAAGTGTACCTTATTTCTACAAATTAGAGGATTTACAAAATGCTCAGTATGACTCAAACGGACATTCTCAGTCATCTATTAACTGCTATACAATAGGTACTGAAACAAAAACGGAAGAAGTTAAAGCTGTTGAAGGATGTATGATTGAAAAAGATAGTTCAGGCCGTTACATCAATATTACAATCCCGAACGACGGTAACCCGATTACTTATGCCTTGACTACTTCAACTGTTACTGATCAGGCAGCTTATGAAGACGCTATGAACCAGTATGAGTTTGATAAAAATGAATATGATCAGGCAATCAATGATATTAATGCCAAAATAGAAATTGTTCAGTCTCAGGATAAAAATCTTGAATTAAGATTAAAACAGCTTGATACTGAACAGGATGCAATTCAAACAGAAATGGATGCGGTAACTAAAGTTATAGAAAAGAATACTGAATCCACCTTCAAAACATTCGGTTAATAGTTTAGCCGTTACACAAATTCAAAAGGCTTTTTAAGTCATAAAATTAAATAATGTAAAAGCCTTTAAAATAAAATTTAATATTTTCCTTTCCCTTTTTCCTATTGATTTTCCTACGACAAGCGCAAGTTTGTCGTTTTTTTTAATTTCTGAATCTGTCTGAAATATATGACAAAATTGCACCGCCTATTTCTTCATTAGGGTCAAAATTTGAAGTTTGAGGGCGAAGTGAATTTTGTATTAACATTTTTACAAGGGGACCGAATGCATCAGGAACCTGTGTTTTTCTGTAAATTCCTGCCAGAAATGTTTGAATATTCGGGGATGTTGTATTGTTAAAACGCGAGAGTACAGGATACATTTTATCAATACCTTTAACGCCTGAATCTGCCATTCTGTCGATAATATAAAGTGTTTCTGTTATTTGTGCTTCATTGTTTGAATGAATTAGTATATCGGCAAGATATGGCAAGGCTGCTTCTTTTTGAGAAACAAAACAATCAACTTTGTTCCGGTCGAAAAGTGTGTAATTCCTGTTCCCTGAAGGCAGTTCGCAAGGTTTATACTGAGTAATATTATAATTATATACAGGTGTGATATACATGTTAATCCCTATGAATAAACAAACGGAGGACCGTTTTTAATTTCCAGTAATATATTTTCAGCCATGACTTTTAATTCTTCTTTTGGTTTCCCGTTATCGACCTGTTTATAAAATTCGTCAACCAGAGGCTGAATTGCTGCGTCTTTTTTTGATTTAAAATTCCTTAACTCTGTTGATACAAGTCTGTTTTGAAGATCAACTTCAGTTTGTGCGTTTAACTTTTTCACCTGAACTTCTTTTATTGCATCTCCTGTAAGCTTCCCTCCGTAACTCAGGGCGGTAAGTCCTGTTATTCCGAAGAATAATTGCTTAAACTGCTTATTATCAGTATCCAGAAGCCAGTTATAGAAAAAGGCTCTGTAATCGTCTACATGAGAATAGAATGTGGGTTTTGGTGTTCCGTCGCCGCCTATTGTTTCATTTACTTTTGTTGTTGATGTTTTTGATTTTTTTACCAGTTTTTGTATGAATTCATTGAGTTCGCCTTTATCCCATTTTAGATTTCCCAGATATTTTTTTATTGTATCTTCTTTTGCATCTATCGACTGTAAATATGCTTCAAGTAATTTTTTATCGTTATCTTTTGTTTTAGTTGATGAATTTTTTACAATATCCGTAATTTTATATTCAGTGTCTTTTATTGCTTTTTCAAGGTAGTTTTTGCTTTTGCTTAAATTCCTTAATGATAAATAACCGAGTCCGACAATTCCTGCAACGGTTGCTGCTCCGAGCAAAAAGTAATTCATATTATTTTTAGAGTTTTCTTTATTTTTTGTTTTTCCCGTAAATTGCATATGTTTTCCAAAATTCGGAAGGATTTTGTCTTTGTCGTCAGAAAGATATTTGCTGAATTCGCAGGCTCTTTCAGAAAGCATGCTTCTTGTTATTTGAATTTTCCCTGCAAAAGACTGGGTTTCTATGTTAATCAATTGTTCCTGCATGTTTTTTTGTATATCAGCCTCACGCTTTTTAACCCAAACTTCTTTAAATCCGTCAAAGAAAGTTTTACCCATAAACGCCATAGCAGTAAGTGTCAGCACTCCTATTCCGGCATGAATTGTTTTTCTGGTCGGACTTTGAATCATTTGATACAGCGCCTGATGTGTTTCTTCATTAAGTGCAACGTTTCTTGTAGTTGCCGGAAGCCTTTTCTCATTTGAAATTTTAAGATTAATTTTTGTATTTCGTTTTACAAAAGCTGACATAAGAGCAATTGCCCCCATAACTCCTGTTGTGATAATACTTATAGGCAAAATACTTTTTGAATTATCAGCATTTTTTTCATAAAGTCTTGAAGGCATTTTGACACTTTTTGATATAACAAGAGTATCACATGTGTTATCAAGATTTGTACCTTTATCATCTTTTATAAAATTATTAACAAGCACACCCTCTTTGGTTTCCGAGTTCGCGCGTTTTTGGGAACTTGTTAAATTCCGTTGCTGTCTTATTGTTTCGCTGTCATGAAGCGCTCTAATTGTCATTTTCTTCTAAATCCTTTTCATTTTTGGTCAGCTTTTTATAAAGTTCATGTATAAATGTTCTTAATTCAAAAGCTTTTTTGGTTTCATCAATTTGTTTGTCGTCATTATCAGCGTCAAGAGGCTGAAATATTGAGAACAATGATTTAACTTTCTTTTTTAAATCTTTGAAAGCATCAGATATTTTCTTTTCCATTGAGGCTTTCAATTCGCCCATTATTGCCGTAAGTTTATCTGATATATCAGCAAATTTTTGTTGAATTGTTTGTATTGTATTTGAGATAGCTGCCGGAATATTGGCAATTGTTCTTGCAAGCCCACCAAAAACTGTGTTTAATACAAAGTTTACCGGTTTTGCAATGATTGCAGGAGTATTATTTGAGAAAAACTGTGAAATGTCAGCTAATTTTTGGCTTGAATTTATTAAAGCATTTTGAAATGCCTGAACTTTTAATGCGAAATTCTGTGCATCTTGTTCTCTTTGAAGTTTTGCCTGCTGTTGTGCTTTTAAAAAAGCTCCTATTGCAGCGCATTCATTCCAGCTCATTTCACCCGGTTTAGCGGAAAAGTCGGCTTTTTTCATTCCGCCTCCTCCTGACATACCGTTACATATAGGGCATGCCCCTAACGGTAATCCATGCGGACAGGTTCCTATTCTTGTATTATTCGTTTGTAAAGATGTAACTGACATCAAAAAATCCTCTAATTTTATAGAAAATAGAGGACTCAAAGAAGTTATATTCAAACATACCCAAACTGCACGTGGATTGTTTTTCTTTGAGCATTCCGGCTTTTACGGCTGCGGCAGCAGCTGGAGATATTCACTCCATTTCCTCTTACTATTTAGAGTAGAATAAGAAAATTTATAAGTCAATCTTATTTAAATAAATTATTTAAGCAAATTTACATAAACTATATTATTCCCCTCCGGTGGGTGCTACGCGCACGGCGGCAGCTTTTACGGAAAAGCTGCACAAACCGGTCGACGCGCTTCGTTCACTAATAACTTGTACGGCTCAACATTATGGCGTGTAAACTCGCTATCGTTCAGACAATACACGCCTTTGATATATGTTTTGCCTACAGTTATTGTTCACTCAGCTATTGTGACAATTATTAATCTGCACTTAATGAAACGACAATAAGCGGATGTTGTTTGAGCGATAATGCAATTGTGCTTCAAGTCTGTAATGATGAAAGTATAGCGAGTTCATCCGCCTGGGTTGAATTTAGTGCAGATTAAACAATTAGCATGTTTCTCTTTCTTGTCCAGTATTCTTTCTCTTTGCATTGCAACAAAGAGAAAGAATATCTGGTGCGGGGTGTGGGGATGCATAATCCCCACAATATTCCCATAATATAGTTTATGTAGAAAATTTTTAATTTTAAAATTTTAAGAAGTTAAATTTTCTTAAAAAATATTGCATTCTTATTTGCGTATTTTAAATAACTAGAGTACAATTAAATATATTATGGTAGTAACAGAGGAACAATTATATTCTGACATCCCGCCAACGAAGCTGAGGAACAAGGAGGAAAAATTTAAACCGGCTAAAACAAGTAAGTTTTGGCTCTGGGTTGCAAGTATGTTTTTCTTTAACATGCTGCAAAATCGTTTTTATGCATTCAGATATAAAGGAGCTGAAAATTATTTTGATGGCGATCCGAATGTTCCTGTGATTCTTTTTGCTCCGCACAGCAACTGGTGGGACGGAATTGTTTTTTATAATATTACCCATAGAATTTTCCATAAAGAAATTCGTTTGATGGTGGAAGAATTGAACAGGTTTCCGCTTTTAAGACGCGGCGGTGCTTATTCTGTTAATAAAAAATCACCTCAGTCTGCAATGAAAGCTCTGCAATATTCGGTTGATGTTGTTGGTGATTTAAGGAATATTCTTTGTATTTTCCCTCAGGGAATTATAAGGCCTCCTCATTACAGACCTATTGAATTTCAAACCGGGCTTGCATATATTGCCCAAAATGCCGTTAAAAAATACGGAAAAGTTAATCTTATACCTCTGGCTGTTGATTACACGTTTTTTAGAGATAACAGACCTGAGGTTATTGTGGAATTCGGGAAAAGGATAGAGTTAACAAAAGAAAATCTGCCTAAAGACCGAAAAGATTTAACTCATAAGCTTGAGAGAGCAATGGAAGAAGTTTGTGATAATCAAGCTTACGAAATTTCTCACGGAGATATTACAAAGTACAATATACTTTTCAAACAGCATCTGAAATGGTACAGAAGAATTGAACAACGATTGAAAAGTATTGACTTACCGCCTGTTTCGGGAGTGTAATTCATTTGTTGGTGCTCAATATAAACCGTAATTACGCATCATAACGTTTAAATGATTTTTCAATATTTTTGGATATTGTATTCTTTACAGTATCATATTCCGTTGTCAGAGAAGATATCTCAGTTTCTATATTTTTCATCTTCAAATCCAGGGTTTCTTCTTTTGAATTCAGACGGGATTTTTCAGTGTTGTATTTTGCCTCCGCCTGCGCTATCAAGGTTTCATCCGCTACCTCTTTTATATAAGAATCTGTTGAATAATTTACCTGATAATAATAACCGTCATCCTTTACGCGCGATAAAAACAATTTTCCGCTCTGTAAGACTTCCTGCAAATATTCCTTGTCATCCACATTTGAATCTTCTGTCCAGCCGTTTTGACATATCTGATTAAATAAAGTATCCCAGAATTGTGCCTGATAGGCATCTTCTGTGGTTATTGATTTTCCGGTCGGAACGGTATACTGGAATAAGGCATTATTTTTAGCGAGATGTGAATTTCCTATTGAAGTGGCAACATTACCTGCACTTACATCAAATACCTGTTGGCCGGAAGCTGTTAATTTACTTACACCATTCATATAATCTGCAAAGTATGTTAAGAATGCCTGAGCAAGGTTACTTAAGTTTACTGCGCAGCCGACATTTTTACCCTTAACATTACCTTCAATGGTTGTATGTACAAATCCTAAGTAATTGGGAGCTTCCGTTGAGTTTTTATCTTGTGAAGATGACTCTTTATTATATTCACCGAGTTTTAGACCAGTATTGGCAGTCCTATCTATTAAGCTATTTAATTGATCTTTTGCATAATCAAGAGCTTCCTGAGTGTTATCATCATAACCCATGAAAGAAAGTTCATCATATAAAAATTCTGTAAATTGATCCTTTAAGATATCTCGAGCTCCATAAATCAAATTATGTGTATCTGTATATATAGGATCTCCATCCTCCTTGTCAGCATCACGAGCCTGTATTACAAGGCTATAATTGCCTGACAAATAGTCATACAAAGTAAGATTCCTATCATTAATCCAGTTTCTGTGAGGACCATCAGATACCCAGGCATTACCGAATAAACCATTAGAATAACTATTAATCTTATTTGATAAAGAGCCGTTATCAATTGCATATTCTCCGGTACAAGACGTTTTAATATAATCCAACAGCCATACGTAATTGCCGGACATGGTGATTATAGAGGTTTCGGTACTGCCGCCGCCATTGCCGGCTCCCTGATTGTAAGGAACCATTAATGCGGAATCACGACTCTTTTCATTGATTATTCCGGCACTATATAAACCGTTGAT
>CALUUR010000044.1 GCA_944324015.1 Candidatus Gastranaerophilales bacterium | reverse complement strand
AGATGAAATCAATGAAATTATTGACTTTGTAGCTGATACAATGGAAATTTTCAACATGAAATTTGAAGTTGAATTATCTACACGTCCGGAAAGTTATGTTGGTGAAATCGAAAACTGGAACAGAGCAGAAGCAGGTCTAAAAGAAGCAATGGACAGACGAGGAATGAAATATGATATCAATGAAGGTGATGGCGCATTTTACGGTCCAAAAATTGACTTCAAAGTTAAAGATGCAATCGGCAGAACTTGGCAATGTGCTACTATTCAATTAGACTTTAACTTACCTGAAAGATTTGATATTAAATACCAAGATAAAGACGGTTCAATGAAAACTCCTGTAATGTTACACCGTGTAATTTTCGGATCAATGGAACGTTTCCATGGTATCTTAATAGAACATTACGCAGGCGCATTCCCAACATGGCTTGCACCTACACAAGTTGCAATAGTTCCAATCAGCAACGAAAAACACATTGACTTTGCTGAAAAAGTTTACAAAAAAATGCGCGACAAAGGTATAAGAGTAAATCTTGATGACAGATCTGAAAGTATGAATTATAAAATCAGAGAAAGCTTACAAGATAAGAAAATCCCTTACGTATGCGTAATCGGGGATAAGGAAATTGAAGCAAATTCAGTTGCTGTAAGAGCTCGTGGTATTGGACAAGTAGGTACAATGAGTGTTGATGAATTTATTTCAAAAATTGAAGAAGAAATCAAAGCAAGAAGTTCCGAATCATTTGCAAAGGAGCTAGTAAAAGTATAAATTTATTTTTAAAGGATGGCAATTAAATTGCCGTCCTCTTTTCAATATGAGGTGCAATAATGAAAAAAAATATATTCTGGTTTCTTGCAGGTGCTATTACAGTCTTTATTATTTTCATTTCTTTTATTGTTTTTAACAATCTAAAAAAAGAAAATCTTCCTGATTCACAACAGCTTGCAAATGCTTACACCGAACTTGACAGAGTTTTATACATAAGAGCTGTTAGCAGATTTAAAAACGGTGATGTTAAAAATTCTCTTGAAGATATGAAAACACGTGAAAGTATAAGAAAACTTATTCATTCTAAAAATGAACCGTATTTAAAAGATAAGGATGAAGCTGTTGATTGTCTTACCAGACTGAATGATTTGAATGAAAAAATCAAACAAAATCCTAATAATTACAAACTTTATTATGAACGTGCAAATCTCAAAAACAAGCCAACTGTTTCAATGTTTGAAAATGATGAACAATCTTTTTGTTCTGATTTTAAATCAGCCGTAAAGGATTATTCAAAAGTAATAGAACTCAAGCCAGACTTGAAAGAGGCTTACGAAAAAAGAGCAGATGCTATAGGCATGAGTATAAATGGCATCAGTTATAATACATCCGAAAAAGATAAATTTGACAAATTACTTAAAGAAAAATTTCATCAAATGATTTCTGATTATGAAAAAGCAATTGAATTAAATGGTACGTCTACACAAATAGGACTAAAACTAGCAGGAGCTTATTTTAGTGACGGACAATACGAAAAAGCCCTCAAAACTTATGATAAATACCCTCAGGGAGATGACTTTGGCTACGTTCATTATTATGGCAAAGCCTTATGTTATTATGAATTAAAAAATTATAAAAAAGTTATTGAAAATCTTGACTTATTTATTGAATATAATCCAAAATTGTGCAAAAAAATTACAGGAAAATGTCTACCATCCCGCAACGGAGAAAAAACTTACTATCATTTGAGAGCTAAAGCAAATTGGAAACTTCACAAATATTCTGAATGGTTCAAAGATATTAAAAAAGGTCGGTTTTAAAACCGACCTTAACTTTTTTATACCAAACCGATTGATTTATGTTTTTCATAAATACTTTCAGCCATTGCATCAAGCTTTTTAAAATCTTCTTCTGTTGGTTTTCCTTTAACCTGCAATGGCTCAACGAGATCAAGCTTTAACGGCGCAAGAATTTGAGCGATTAAGTCAAATAATTTACCGCCCCAGCCATAAGATCCTAAAAGCGACGCAAACTTAGCTTTAGGCCTTAATACTGCTGCAAGATATGCAACATTAACAGCCATTGGGTGAGGACCAGCTAAAACCATTGATGTTCCCATTACAATTGTTGCAGCATCTACTAATGACATTGCAAGATCTCCTAAATCATCATCCACTATATCAAATTTGAATGTTTCAATACCCTTTTCATTCAATTTATTACTCAGGTAATCAATCATATCTTTTGTACTTTCATACATTGAAACATAAGGAAGAGCAACAAGATTTTTCGGAGTATCTGATGCCCAATCTGTGTATAAATCAAGTATGAAATCAGGATTTTTATAAACAGGGCCATGGCTTGGCAAAATCATATCGACCTTCATATCTTTAATCATCTGGGTATATTTTTTACACATTGTTCTGAACGGCATCATAATTTCTGCGTAATAACGTTTTGCACTTTTTTCCAATTCAACGCTTTCAACTGCAAAAACATCCGAAAATGTATAATGTGCACCTAAAAAGTCGCAAGTACAAATTACATTATCTTCTTTTATATAAGTGAACATTGTATCAGGCCAGTGAACCCCTGGAGCAAAGATAAATTTCAAAGTTTTATCTCCGAGAGAAACTTCTTCACCGTCAGCTATTACTCTAATTTTTTCTTCCGGAACATGAAGCATTGATTTAATATTTTCCGCACATTTAGGGTTAGTTAAAACAATAGCATTCGGATATTTTTCCAAAAGTGCAGGAATAGATCCTGAATGATCCTGTTCGCCGTGGTTTGCGACTATATAATCAACCTTACCTACCTGATTTTCAACTAATCTTTTTAAATATTCTTTAGTTTTCGGGGGGTACATTGTATCGATAATTGCAGTTTTTTCTGAACCTTTGACAAGATAAGAATTGTAACTTGTACCATGCTCCAGAGGAATAAGTTCATCAAAAATTCTTCTGTCGCAGTCGTTCAATCCGCAATAAAAAATATTGTTTTTAATTTCCTGAAATTTCATTTCATTTCTCCTTTACTATTTAATTTGGCTTTTTATAAAAAAATACTTCTTCTTTCAGACAAAGCGGGCAATACTGAGGTTCTTCCTGTTGAACAAAAACCGCTCCGCAGGTGCTGCAAACCCAATTAAATGTTCCATCCGGATTTGGCTCAGTCTTATCTTCAAGTTTACAGATAAGTTTTTTCATTCTGTCATAGTGAATTTTTTCAATATTTTCTATATTTTCAAGAAGCCCTGCTATATGTTCAAATCCTTCTTCTTTTGCCTGTTTTGCAAACTTTTCATAAATACCTTCTATTTCGTCTTTTTCGTTTTGAAAAGCATCTTTAACACAGGTAAGCAGCCCGGGGAGTTCTCCGCAATTACATTTTAACCATTTATACCACAGTTTTGAATGTTCTTTTTCATGATTTGCGAAACGGGAAAGAAGGCGGCTTACATCGTTGTAACCCTGTTTTTCTGCAATCAGTGAATAAATATCATACTCCATGCGGCGTTTTGCATTTATTTCAAATGCCTTTTGTAAATTCTTTTCGGTTTCTGTACCCTTTAAATTCAATACACTTTCTCCCTTATCAAAAATATTTTAACATGAAATAAAAGGCTTTGCCATAAGCAAAGCCTCCAAAATTTTTAGTAGTTTTTTGCCTTCATAAAGAAATAAGCACGCGGGTGCTGGCAAACAGGACAAATCATAGGCGCTTTATCTCCTTCAAACACATGTCCGCAGTTCCCGCATTCCCATACAACAGTTTCACTTTTTTCAAAAAATGTGTTATTTTTTACAGACTCTAAGAGAGCTCTGTAACGTTCTTCATGTTCTTTTTCAATTTTACCTACCATCTCAAAAAGGATTGCAAGTTTTTCAAAACCCTCTTCTCTTGCTTCCTTAGCAAAAGTTGCGTACATATCTGTCCATTCGTAGTTTTCACCTTCGGCGGCATCTTCAAGATTTACAAGAGTTTCAGGAATTTTGTCTCCATGCAAAGCCTTAAACCAAATTTTTGCATGTTCTTTTTCATTATTTGCTGTTTCTTCAAAAATTCTGCTTATTTGAACAAAACCTTCTTTCTTTGCCCTGGAGGCATAATAAGTATACTTATTTCTTGCCTGTGACTCTCCTGCAAAAGCCGTCCACAGGTTTTGTTCTGTTTTTGTTCCCTTTAATTCAGGCATTACACTTCCTTTCTAAAATTAGTTAATAACAAAGAACTTTATTATTGTTTTTCAAATAAATCTTTACCTACACCGCATAAAGGGCATACGTAATCATCCGGTAAATCTTCAAATTTTACGCCGCCATTTTCTTCAGGGTCGTAAACATAACTGCAAACTGTGCAAACATACTTTTCCATTTAAATTTCTCCTTTACTTTTAACTAATTACTCTCTTTTATTTGTTCCAAACAATCTTTGCATAAGCCGCTGAATACAATGTCATGTTTTTTTACAAGAAAACCTGTATTTTCTTCGGTTTTCCTGATAACATCCGGAGCAACATCCGCACTTATATCATAAACTCTCTTACATTTTTCACATATAAAATGGTAATGTTCATGCGTATTATGATCAAAATGCGACGAAGGTTCCAGACCATCAATTTTTTTTATTATATCATTTTCTGCAAGTTGATTCAAGTTTCTGTATAAAGTTGCAAGACTGATATTCGGCTCTTTTTCTTTTAAAATTGCATAAAGATACTCAGCTGTCGGATGGACAACATTTGACTTTAACGTTTGCAAAATAACTTCTCTTTGTCTTGAATAATTCATATTCCCTTCAAAAAATAATAATAATTCTCATTTTATAAAATTTTTTGTTTTTTGTCAAGAATGAAACTTAATATAAATACACATATAACGCAATTTATTTATATATTTTGTTTTTATAAAATTATGACAGGAAGTGTTAGTGTAAATCAGCATATGAAAAATCAGCCGCTAAATGTCGGGATTATAAATCCGCCGGATAAATATTACAAACCGGTTCTATATTCGCCTGTGCAGGCAGAGAGAGAACTTGGAGCAATTAATCATGATGTTTATTTATCAATACAAAACAGCGAGAGTATTACAAAGAAAAAAACTCCAAAATCTGTTTTTGTCGTTCTAGGACTAGGTGCTCTGACACTTACATTCCCATTTATAAAAAAATTAATAAAAAAATAAACTGTTTTCTAATTTAAAAATTTATTGTAATATGATTTTATTATATATATGTTTAATGAGAAGGGGATATTATGAAAAAATTTATAATTACACTGGCAGTTTTATTAGCTGCACAATTTTCAATAGCTGCCGATTTTAACGTTTATAAACTTGATAACGGGCAGACTGTTGTTATAAAAGAGGTTAAAACAAACCCGATTGTCACAATAGACACCTGGATAAAAACAGGTTCAATTAACGAAAATGCTCAAAACAACGGAGTATCGCATTTTTTAGAGCACTTATTCTTTAAAGGCTCAACAAACCATGCTCCGGGAGAATTTGACAAAATTCTTGAAACTAAAGGAGCCGTTACAAACGCTGCAACAAGCAAAGATTTTACACACTACTATATAACAATCCCATCCAAAGATTTTAATCTGGCTCTTGATATGCACTCGGATATGCTTCTACATCCGCTTATTCCGAGAAAAGAACTTGAAAAGGAAAGAAAAGTCGTAATTGAAGAAATTATGAAGGATGCAAATTCTCCTAACACTATAGTATACGACAATCTTGTAAACATGCTTTACACACGGCACCCTTATAAAAGGAAAGTAATAGGGAAAGCCGATATAATAAGTACAATTCATAGGGATCAAATTCTTGACTACTATAATAAGCACTATTCACCATCAAACATGGTTACAGTAATAGTAGGGGATGTCGATTCTGCTGCAGCCCTTGAAAAAGTAAAACAGGATTTTAATTCCGAATACAAAAAACCGGTAAAAAATACTTTCCCGAAAGAAAAAATACTTACATCACAAGCAAAAAACATCGCTTACTCAGATACACAAACAGGATATATGCTCATAGGCTTTCGCGGGACAAAAGTTGATGATAAAGATTCCTATGCACTTGATGTACTTTCAACGATTCTTGGTGACGGACGCTCATCTGTTTTTTACAGAACTATTAAAGAACAAAAACAGCTTGCAACTTCTATAAGTGCTTCTAATACAGGTTTTAGAGATGACGGAATTTTCTATATTTCCGCAACTTTTACCCCCGAAAAACGTTCAAAACTTGAGCAGACAATTTTTGACGAAATAAAAAATATTCAGAAAAACGGAGTAACACAGGATCAGCTGAGGCTTGCCAAAAATATCATTGAAAGGGATACCTATTACGCAAGAGAGTCAATTTCCAACATTGCAGGAGAAATCGGCTACATCTACGTAACCACTGATGATATAAAATATTACGAAACATATATTGACAATATTAAAAAAGTTACGGCAGAGGACGTAAAAAGAGTTGCTGATAAATATTTAGGGAAAGAAAAGAGCGCAGTTTCAATTTTGCTTCCGAATTCCTGCAAAGAAGTTAAAATCTCAAACACTGCAGTAAAAAATTCTCCGGCAAAATTAATAAATGAAAATAAAAATACTCAAAAATACCAGCTTTCAAACGGTGCAACACTTCTGCTTACTCCAAATCAGACAAATGACATTATTGCAATTTCAATATTCTCAAAAGGCGGAGAATTCACAGAAACCATTCCGGGAACTGCAGATTTAACAGCATCTGTTTTGACAAAAGGAACAAAAAAATATTCATCCCTTGAATTTGCTCAAACTCTTGAAGATAACGGAATAAAAATCGTTCCGTCAGTAAAAGCCGACAGCTTTATAATAACTGTTCTTACAACAAAAAATGAATACGACAAAACTCTTGAACTTTTAAATGAGGTTATTAATAACGCAACCTTAGATGATTACGAAATAGAAAAATCAAGAACCGATAAACTCAATGCAATAAAAAAGAGTAAAGATATTCCGCTGAATATTGCCATAGATAATTTCAAAAACTATATATTTGAAAATACGCCGTATTCAATTTCTAATTCAAAACTCGAAAAAACACTACCGCAAATTCAGTTTGAAGATATAAGAAATTATTATGCAAAAGCTTTCTATCCGCAAAATGTTATAATCTCTATTAACGGAAACATTGACAAAGACAAGACCATAGACGAATTTACCCAAATATTCAATAACAAAAAAGGCGAAAAATTTGACTATGCCAAATATTCAATACCATCGCTAAAGGAAGGTAAAAAAGTTTCAACTTCCATAAAAGATCTTAAAACAGACTGGATTTTTATGGGCTGGCAGACATCGGGGCTTTTAAACAAAAAAGAATATGCAACTTTAGAAGTTATTGATTCTCTGTTAGGAACAGGAATGAGTTCACGCTTATTTAAAAACCTCAGAGATAAAGACGGGCTTGCATATCAGTTAGGTTCACAGTATTCGCCCAACGTATTAAAAGGCTCTTTTATAGTTTACATAGGAACAAACCCGCAGAACCTTGACTATGCCGTCAAAAGACTTCAGGAAGAAGTTTTCAGGCTAAAAACAGAATTTGTAGGAACAAAAGAACTTCAGGAAGCAAAAGACAAACTCCTCGGGCACTACATAATAGGGCAGGAAACAAATCTCGACAAAGCTACAACCTTAGGATGGTTTGAAGCATCCGGCAGAGGCTATGAGTTTGATGAAGAATATGCAAAACTCATAAACAGCGTAACAGAATCGGATATAATAGAAGTAGCAAATAAATATTTCAATAACAATTATGTTTTATCAATAGTAAAGCCCGATTAATTTAATCGGGCTTTCTCTTAAAAGTTTTTACCAGTTCGTGCGTGTCAAAGTTTGCTTTGCATGTCTGTCATACATTTTATCTTTGTACCATGCACCTTTAAATTTTTTATCAGATTCATACATATACTGCATATCATGAGATATAAAATATATTGCGCTTACTAAAGTTCCGTTTGCCCTGTATTGTTTTGAAATATAAGGGAAATTAGGATAATTTTCGGAAAATTTATCAATATATCTAAGCTTTCCAAGTGCATCATAGTAATAAACAGTTCTTAAATCATTTTTATATTGAACAGCATAACTTATAAGCAAATTGTCTTTATAATAGAAACCACAAAGGTTTTCAGTGTCAGTTTCTTTAACACCTTCGCTTACAAGTCTGTAATGTCTTTTATAATCTTTATCTTTTAAATAGTCGCTGTACTCTGATCTGAATTCTTTCTTTTTATATTTATAAACAGTGTCTTCTGTAAAAAGTTCATTTTTATATTTTTCGATTACCGCATCACGTTCGACCTGTGAAATATCAAGCCAGTCAAAAACAAGATTTCCCGTCAAAACAATAGAAGACGGAACATTTTCCTGAATAATTTTTTCCTGTTCAACAGGCGCGACATCCGCACAGAATGAAACTTTTCCCAACATTAATATGAGTAATAAAATCGCAAATTTTTTCATATAACCCCCCATCTTTATATATTATAATACTATGTAAACTCCGTATGTACAGACTTGACACTATAAATCAGATATAATCAAGCTTTCCGTCCGTTAAAATCAATCACCTAACAGTTTGTAACAATAATTTAACATATTTTTCTAAAATTAAGTATATTTTCTTGACGATGAAAATTGATGTATTATGATTTAAGAACATGTTAAATTTAAGTTAGGTGTATTGTGCCTAAAATTAAGTTGAAACATTAAAGTTCATTAAGCTGAAATTCAGTAAAATGAAAGGTTTACAGCCTCAAGTTAGATAATTATTTAGAGATGCTGAAAAGCATGATATAAATTCAAAAATTAAAAAAAAATTTTATATAGTACGTACACATAGACGAGGTGAATTAATGTCTAACACAAAATATGCAGAAAGAGTAACTCCAATGGGTATACCGCATACTCGCTTGGATGATTTACCGGACCTTATTGAAGTGCAGAAAAAATCCTTTGAATGGTTTTTAAAAGAAGGTTTAAAAGAAGAATTACTGTCTTTTTCACCTATTAAAGACTATACAGGCAGATTAGAATTGCACTTTTTACCAAACTATACTTTCGATAATGCAAAGTATACAATTGAAGAAGCAAGAATTCATGACGCTACTTACGCAAAACAATTACGCGTTATGGTAAGACTTGTTAACCGTGACAGCGGTGAAATTAAAGAACAGGAAGTATATATCGGCGATATTCCGACAATGACTGACAAAGGGACTTTCATTGTTAACGGTGCAGAACGTGTTATCGTTTCTCAAATTGTACGTTCTCCCGGCGTTTACTTCAAACGTGAAGTTTCTCCTGCAGGAAAACGTTTATATAACGCAACTATGATTCCTAACCGCGGTGCATGGCTAAAAATTGAAACAGACGCTAATGATATTATTTACGTTAAAATCGATAAAAACAGAAAAATTTTAGCTACAACTTTATTAAAAGCTATGGGTATAACAGTTTCTGAAATGGAATCTTTATTCACTCACTTTGAATTCTTAAAGAAAACTCTGGATAAAGATACAACAGAAACTACTGATGATGCTTTAATTGAAGTTTACAAAAAATTAAGACCCGGCGATCCTGCATCAGCAGCAGGCGGACGTTCTATTTTGGAAGCTCGTTTCTTTGATGAAAAGAAATACGATATCGGACGTGTAGGTCGTTATAAATTAAATAAAAAATTAAATCTGAACATTCCTAAAAACCAGAGAACATTAACTGTTCAGGATATCGTTGCATCAATTGAATACTTAATCAACTTAACTTATGATGAAGGTACTGTTGATGATATCGACCACTTAGGAAACAGAAGAATACGTTCAGTTGGCGAATTGCTTCAGAACCAGTTCAGAGTTGGTCTTTCAAGAATTGAAAGAATTGTTAAAGAAAGAATGACTCTGCAAGATTCTGAAACATTGACTCCGTTGAACTTATTGAACACTAAACCTTTAGTTGCTTCATTAAAAGAATTCTTCGGAAGTTCACAGTTGTCACAGTTCATGGACCAGATTAACCCGTTGGCTGAATTGACACACAAAAGACGTATTTCAGCTTTAGGACCGGGCGGTTTAATGAGAGAACGTGCAGGTTTCGCAGTCCGCGACATTCACCCTTCACACTACGGACGTATTTGTCCTATTGAAACTCCGGAAGGTCCGAACGCAGGTCTTATCGGTTCATTAGCTACACACGCAAAAGTTAATGACTACGGATTTATTGAAGCTCCGTTCTTTGTTGTTAAAGACGGAAAAGTAACGGATGAAGTTGTTTATATGACAGCTGACGAAGACGAAGAATTCAGATGCGCTCCGGCAGACGTTCAGTTAAATCCTGATAAAACATTCAAGGATGAATATGTACCTGTTCGTTACAGATCTGAATTCACGATGGATCAGTCAAAAAGAGTTGACTTTGTAGGGGTATCTCCAATTCAGATTATCTCTGTTGCAACATCTTTAATTCCGTTCATTGAACACGATGACGCTAACCGTGCCCTGATGGGTTCTAACATGCAGCGTCAATCCGTACCTCTTTTGATTACACAAAGACCGGTTGTCGGTACAGGTATGGAAAAACGTGCAGCAAGAGATTCAGGTATGGTAATTGTATCTGATGTCGACGGCGTTGTTGAAAGAGTTGTGGGTGAAGAAATCGTAATCCGCGATATTCAAAATAAACCGCATGTATATACATTAATGAAATATGTAAGAAGCAATCAGGACACATGTATCAACCAGAAACCATTGGTACACGAAGGTGATAAGGTTCAGGCAGGCGACGTAATCGCTGACGGTGCTTCTACAAACTGCGGAGAACTTTCATTAGGTAAAAACGTAATTGTTGCGTATATGCCCTGGGAAGGTTATAACTACGAAGATGCTATCCTGCTTTCTGAAAGATGCGTACACGATGACATCTTTACATCCGTTCACATTGAAAAATTAGAAATAGACGCAAGACAGACAAAACTCGGACCGGAAGAAATTACACGTGAAATTCCGAACGTTTCAGAAGACGCTTTAAGACATTTGGATGAACGCGGTATTGTCAGAATCGGTGCAAGAGTTTATGCTGACGATATATTGGTAGGTAAAGTTACACCGAAAGGCGAATCTGAACATCCGCCTGAAGAAAAACTTTTAAGAGCAATCTTTGCTGAAAAAGCAAGAGATGTAAAAGATAACTCATTAAGAGTTCCTCACGGTGAAGGCGGCCGCGTACTTGACGTTAAAGTATTTGACAGAGAAAAAGGCGACGAATTACCGCCGGGTGCAAATACCGTAATCAGAGTTTACATCGCTCAAAAACGTAAAGTATCAGTAGGTGATAAACTTTCAGGAAGACACGGTAACAAAGGTATCGTATCAAGAATATTACCGAAAGAAGACATGCCTTTCTTGCCGGACGGAACTCCTGTTGATATCGTCCTTAACCCGCTTGGTGTACCTTCCCGTATGAATGTTGGACAGACTTACGAATTATTATTAGGTTTGGCAGCATACTTAACAGGAAACTACTACGAAACTCCGTCTTTCGATGAAAGATACGGCGACAACCAATCAGAAATCGCAACTAAAGCAGAATTGCTTAAAGGTATAAAAGAATCAGGCTGCGATTGGGTTAACGAAGACGGTAAAGTAAGACTTATAGATGGCAGAACGGGTGAACCGTTTGATGAACCTGTTGCTGTCGGTCTATCTTATATACTTAAACTTGTCCACCTCGTAGACGACAAAATTCACGCACGTTCTACAGGTCCTTACTCACTTGTTACACAACAGCCTCTGGGTGGTAAAGCTCAATTCGGCGGTCAAAGATTCGGTGAGATGGAAGTTTGGGCATTAGAAGCTTACGGTGCAGCTTATACTCTGCAAGAAATGTTAACAATCAAATCAGATGATGTTAACGGACGTAACAGAGCATACGAAGCAATCGTTAAAGGCGACAATATTCCAAGACCGGGTATTCCTGAATCGTTCAAAGTACTTGTAAGAGAATTACAAAGTATTGGTTTGGATATTACGGTAGCGAAAAAAGACGGTACAGAAGTTGATTTAATGACAGATATGGATGATTTGAGAAAATCTGCTCCAAGAAGAGTTCTTTCGGATATGGATTCAGAACTGTTAAATATCAATTTCTTTGAAACACCGACTACATTCGGAGATATATAGGAAGCTCAGAAGGCAAGAGGGTAAGAAGTCAAGCTAATAACGTAAATGGCCTACCCTCCTGACTTCCTGACATCCGAACTTCTTAAAACTAACAATGAAAAAGGAGATATAAATGTCAACAAGCATAGATTATTTTGACTATATACGAATTAGTATCGCTTCACCGGAAAGAATACTCAAATGGTCTTACGGCGAAGTTACTAAACCGGAAACAATAAACTACCGTACATTAAAACCTGAAAGAGACGGCCTTTTCTGCGAAAGGATTTTTGGACCTTCTAAAGACTGGGAATGCTATTGCGGTAAATATAAAAGAGTAAGACATAAAGGTATTATCTGCGAACGCTGCGGCGTTGAAGTTACTGATTCAAAAGTAAGACGCCAGAGAATGGGTCACATCAAACTTGCTGCACCTGTTTCTCACATCTGGTTTTTAAAAGGTATTCCATCATATCTTGGCTTGCTTTTAGATATGACTTTGAAAGATCTTGAACAGGTAATCTATTTCAACAATTATGTTGTTCTTGATCCTGCCGACAGTGAATTCAAAAAATTACAATTATTGTCAGAAGAAGAATACGAAGATTATATGGCTGAACATGAAGATTCCGAACTAAAAGTCGGTATCGGTGCAGAAGCTATTAAAGAACTTCTTTCTGAAATCAATACAAAAGAACTTGCTGAAGAAATCAGAACAGAACTTGCAGGCTCTGTAAACTCTGTTCAAAAGAAAAGCAAACTTATCAAACGTTTAAGATTACTTGATTCCTTGATTTCGTCAGAAACAGATCCGACCTGGATGATTATGGATGTACTTCCTGTAACTCCTCCGGATTTAAGACCGATGGTTCAATTGGACGGCGGACGTTTTGCGACATCTGACTTAAACGACTTATACAGACGTGTAATCAACAGAAATAACCGTTTACAAAGACTTTTGGAAATGGGGGCCCCTGAAATCATTGTAAGAAACGAAAAACGTATGCTTCAGGAAGCCGTTGATGCATTGATTGATAACGGCAGACGCGGAAGAACAGTTGTTGGTCCTAACAACAGAGCATTAAAATCATTATCTAATATTATTGAAGGTAAACAGGGTCGTTTCCGTCAAAACTTATTAGGTAAACGTGTTGACTACTCCGGCCGTTCTGTTATCGTTGTAGGCCCGCAGTTGAAATTAAATCAGTGCGGCTTGCCGAAAGAAATGGCAATTGAATTATTTAAACCATTTGTTGTTAATAAATTGATTGAAAGAGGATACGTTCAAAATATTAAATCAGCTAAAAAGAAAATTGAACGTTCCGAAGCAGTCGTATGGGATATATTAGAAGAGGTAATCGACGGACACCCTGTTTTATTAAACCGTGCCCCGACTCTTCACAGATTAGGTATTCAGGCATTTGAACCAAAATTGGTAGAAGGCCGTGCTATCCAGTTACATCCGCTTGTATGTACGGCATTTAACGCCGACTTCGACGGTGACCAAATGGCTGTTCACGTACCTTTATCAATTGAAGCCCAGACAGAAGCAAGAATGTTAATGTTAGCAACTAACAACATTTTGGCTCCTGCAACAGGTAAACCTATTATCACTCCTACACAGGATATGGTATTGGGTATGTATTACCTGACAATCCTGAAAAATCCTGAAATGGAACCTAAAGGATATTTCTACAACTTCCAGGATGCAATTTCAGCTCTTGAAGTCGGTGTAATCGAACTACACGACAAAATCGTTGTAAGAGATGAACACGGTGAAAGAATTGAAACAACAGCAGGAAGAATTATCTTCAACGAAGCTGTAAGAAATGCTCTGGCTTAAGCCGGAGGGCAAGAAGGCAGGAGGTTCGGAAGGCAGGCTATTTTAAATAAGATAAACTTCTTCCTCCTTAAAAAATAATAAGCTATGTTATAAAAAAAGGAAATATATAATGGAAACAACATACACACATGGTAAAAAAACAATAGATTTCATTAACAAGCAAATGGACAAAAAAGGTTTGAACAATTTGCTTTCACAAATGTATCTTGAGTTTGGCGGAGCTAAAACCGCAGAATTGGCTAACAGCCTTAAAAACCTTGGCTATAAGTATGCTACAAAATCCGG
>CALUUR010000043.1 GCA_944324015.1 Candidatus Gastranaerophilales bacterium | reverse complement strand
GTTTTAATTTCGTTTTCTAAGCTCATCTTAATTCACCTGATAATATTTATAACTTAATTGATGAGTAAAGTCAAATTTAATATATTTACTTTGATAAAATTAATTGCACCGTAATAAATTTAGTTATATACTAAAGTTATTATGAAAAACATTAGACAAACAAATATAAATATTCACAGGGACAGCTGGGTCGAGATTAATCTGGAAAATATCGCATATAATATGCGTTCAATAAGAAAAAATACCCCGAAAGGCATAAAACTTCTTGCAGTCGTAAAAGCAGATGCATACGGGCATGGTTCGGTTATGATTGTACCGACGCTTCTTGCATCTGGTGCTGATATGCTCGGTGTTGCATCAATTGACGAAGGAGTCGATTTAAGGCAGGCAAAAATTAACTGCGACATACTTGTTCTCGGGGCAGTGCCTGTGTGGGCTGTCGAAAGCGCTGTTAAAGCAGATTTAACAATTGCAATTTTTTCAAAAGAACACTTAACTGCCTGCAAACAGGCTTACGAAAGAACAGGGCAAAGACCGAAAGTTCATGTAAAAATTGATACTGGTATGAATCGAATTGGTGTTTCAATTGATGATGCTGTTGAATTTATCAATGAAGTCAGAAATGCTGATTATTTAGAATTCGGCGGAGTATTTACACATCTTGCCAATGCCGAAAACAGGGCAAAAACGCAAATTCAGCTTGACAGGTGGAATAAAGTTATTTCACAAATTGACACAACAGGTTTACTCCTGCATATCTTAAACACTGCAGGTGCTATGTGTTATGATGTACCGAATTCCAATATGTACAGGGCTGGTATAGGAATTTACGGACTTTATCCGGATTTGCCGGAAGATGGTGAAATCAAAAAGCCTATATGTAAAACAGGCGGAGATTACGATAGTTTTCATAGTGTAGTGAAAAAGCCTGATTTAAAGCCTGTTATGTCTTTAAAAGCGCGCATTGTAAATATTCATGAGGCCCGTGACGGAGAAGGAATAAGCTACGGTCATACTTTTACGGCTCATGGAAATCGAAAAATTGCAACTGTTCCTCTCGGATACGCGGATGGAGTCCCGCGCGGGCTGTCAAACAAAATTTCAGGTTCTTTGAATGGAAAAGACGTTCCTCAGGTCGGAAATATTACAATGGATCAAATGATGTTTGATATTACAGGGGTTGACGCAAAACTCGGTGACGTTGTTACTTTATTGGATGAAAAACATTCAATTGATAACTGGGCAAAAATTCTCGGAACTATTAATTACGAATTGACCTGCCGCTTAAAGGTCAGATTACCGAGGGTTTATACAAGATAAGAATTTCCCCTCGCCGTTTAGAGAGAGGGACAGGGAGAGGGTATTATGGAAAATAAATTTGATTTAGGTATAATAGGCGCCGGACCCGCAGGGTATATTGCAGCTTTTCAGGCAAGAGCAAAGGGAATGTCTGTTGTTTTGTTTGAAAAAGATAAAGTCGGCGGTGTTTGCCTTAACAAAGGCTGTATCCCGACAAAAGCTATTTTACATTCTGCAGAAATTTATGAAGAAATGAAGTGTTCTTCTGATTTGGGGATAACCTGTTCTGACGTTTCCGTTGACTATGCAAAAGTCGTGGAACGCAAGGACAAAATTGTTGAAAAATTAAGAAAATCTCTTGAGCTATCACTGAAAAATGTTGGAGTTGTGACTATTAACGCTGAAGCTACCCTCACCCGCATTTCTGACTTTCGCGGGGTTCAGGTCGAAATTCAACCCTCTCTCATTGGTAGAGGAAAATATTTAATCAAAGCAGACGGTGAAATATATGAATGCGAAAAAATTATTACAGCTACTGGTTCTGAACCGAGGGATTTTGAAAATTTAAGATTTGACCACGAATTTATATTAAGTTCAGATGATATTTTAAATTTAAAAACACTTCCGAAAACTATTCTTATAATAGGAAGCGGTGCAATTGGTGTTGAATGGGCAAGAATTTTTTCCGCCTTTGATGTTGAGGTAACAATTGTTGAAATGGCAGAACACCTTTTGCCGTCAGCTGATATTGAGGTATCAAAACGCGTTGAAAGAATTTTTAAGTCTAAGAAAATAAAGACTTACATGGCAAACAGCGTTGAAAAAATAGAGGACAAAAAGGTTTACCTGTCCTCAGGAGAGGTTCTTGAGCCTGAACTTGTACTTCTTGCTGCAGGAAGAAAACCCAACCCGTTAGATAATGCTTTATCTTGTATTGGTGATGCCTGCGGGAAAATACAGCTTGCGCATTTTGCTATAAAACAGGCTGTGGCAGAAATTGCAGGTGTAGAATTTAACGAAAACCTTGTTCCTTCTGTTGTTTACGGCTGTCCTGAAATTGCCTGGGTAGGGAAGCGCGAGCAGGATTTAGAAGAAGGGACATACAAAAAATCAAGTATTCTCATTTCGGCTATCGGGAAATCACATTGTGATAATTGTACAGAAGGGTTTATAAAAATTCTTTCCCAAAACGGGAAAATTGTCGGGGCACATATTGTTGCCAGAGAAGCTTCAGCTTTAATTCAGGAAATAACAATAGCTATGCAGAACAATGTAAGCATAGATGATTTGAAAAAAGTTTGTTTTGCCCACCCTACATATTCGGAAGGTATTTTTGAATGTTTGTTCAGGTAGTTTGAAGCTGCCGCCTCGCGCTTCTTACTCGTCGGCGTTAAATGAGACTTTGTGATTTGCTTACGTGCATTCTGCACTTCTGCAAATACACTCCGCTCTCTGCCGCCTCGCGCTATATAGTTCCTGTCCAGAATGGAACTTTCCCGAAATTCCAGTAGGTATTTGTTGGATTGAGATCCCTGTGGCGTAAAATCTTTTTACGCTCAACCTTTGTTTCCGATTTGTCCTTAGCGTTGTTATCTTCTTGAACCTGTACTTCTTCTTCCGTAACTACTTGAGAACCAGGAACTTCGTAAACTTCTGCATAAGCACATCCGGCAAAGCAAAGTAAACATAAAACAGTTATTAAATTCTTCATAATTGCTACTCCTTTTTAGCATTCCTTTTATTTATATTATAACGTTTTAAGTCATGAAAATCAATATTTTTGCTATATAATTTAAAATATGAACCAAAGATTACCGGAATATTTGAAAAGACCAATCATAGATACGGATAAAACCCGTACTGTGAGAAGGGTTTTAAAAACAAAATGTTTAAATACGGTTTGCGAGAATGCGCGTTGTCCCAATAAAAATGAATGCTATACAAAACACACAGCAACATTTTTGATTATGGGAAATAATTGTACACGCAACTGCAGATACTGTAATATTACCTGTAACCGTCCTGAACCGTTGGATTTGAACGAACCTTTGCATGTGGCGGAAGCAGTAAAAGATTTGGGGCTTAAATATGCTGTTATAACATCTGTTACAAGAGATGATTTGTCTGATGGCGGTGCAGAGCATTTTGCAAATTGTATTTATGAAATCAGAAAAATTTCACCTGAAATAAAAGTTGAAATTCTAACTCCTGATTTTAAAGGGGCTAAAAGTTCTCTTGATACAATAATTAAGGCACATCCTGATGTATTTAACCATAATATTGAAACTGTTCGTAAAATTTTTAAGACAGCAAGACCGCAGGGAAACTATGACTGCTCGCTTGAAGTTTTAAAATATGTTAAAGATAACAGCGATATTATAACAAAATCAGGTTTGATGATAGGTTTGGGCGAAACTTTCGAAGATATTGAAGAAACTCTTGTTGATTTAAAAAATGCGGGCTGTGATATTTTAACTATAGGTCAGTACATTCAGCCGTCAAAAGCTCATTTAGAGGTTTCAAAATATTATATTCTTGATGAGTATGAAAAGTTGAAATCCCTTGCTGAACAAGTAGGGATAGAACATTATCAAATAGGCCCGCTTGTCAGAAGTTCATATATGGCATCCGAATTAATTAAATAGCAAATATTTTTGTGTTATTTTAAAAGAAAATAATGCGGGGATTTGTATGAATGTAAGTAAAATTAGTTTTAGAGGTGTGAATTCCAATAATATCTTTTTTGTTGGTAAAAATGAACATGCTACAAAAGATTTGCATTCTAAAGATAAAGAAATGTCACGTTCTGCAAAATATATGATTGGGGCGGCTGCTCTTGCCGGTATTGTTACTGTCGGAATAATCGGGCATAAAAATAATTGGTGGCGTAAAAGCATAAGTAAAGCGGAAAATTCATATGCAAGAACTTCTGATATTAATACCCCAAAGATTCTTCCTGATACTAATCATATGAATAAAACTGCAAATATTGATAAACAAGAACAAGAATTTATTGAAAAAATATTAAAAGTCGAAGATTTAGGTGCAGGTAATACAGTAACTCATTTTGAAATATTAAATCCTGAAACAGGTAACGTAATAGAAAGAATATTGTTTAAAAATAAAGATAAAGGCACACAATCTGTTCTAGAATATAATTTAAAAACCGGAAAGTTGATAAAACAGGCCTTATACCACTATGACGGACAAGGATTAAAGGTTGTATATGATTGTGATTCTAAGACCGGTAAACTTATAAGACATACTATTTATCAAGATGACGGTAAAAAAATAAAATCTGTCAGGAAATGTAATCCTGAAACTGGTTGCACAATTAATACAACATATTATAAAGCAGACGGCGTGACAATTGATAAGGTTGCAGAAGCATCATAGTTCAATTGTAATTGCTCCCTGACGGAAAATCTTTAGTTCATCTCCGAACACTCCGCATACTGTAGATTCCAAACCTTTGCAGATATGTCCGTAATCAGGAATTATTAAATCTGCTAAACCTTGCATATTTTCCAGAGCCTGTTCATAAGTTTTGGCAGATGGCTGATGTGAAAGATTTGCACTTGTTGTTGCAAGTACATGTCCCGGGGCAGTTTCGCAAATTTCTTTAAAAACTTCATTATCAGGGACTCTTATCCCTACCGTTTCAAGGTTTGATGTCATGTAATACGGAGTTTTTTCACTTTTCTCCACAACAAGAGTCAATGCACCGGGAAAATATTTTTTTATCAAGCGGCATCCGATTTTTGGGATTGGTTTTACATATTCAAGCAGATTGTAAGTTTCGTTTGACATTAAAATAAGCGGTTTTTGTGCTTCGCGTTTCTTTATTTCATAAATTTTTTTTACTGCTTTTTCTGATGACGGCAGACACCCCAAGCCCCAGACAGTGTCTGTAACGTATGCAATAACACCGTCGTTTTCTAAAACTTTTTTGATTTCTTCTTTATTTTCTAACATTTATTTTCCTCATTAATCGTTCTGAAAGTTCCCTTGCATATTCCATTTTTAATGAAAGATTAATTCCTGTGTATATTACGAGGCAGACAATTCCAACTGTTGTGATTTTTGCAATCTCAAAGAATATTTTGGGGAGTTCAATGAATTTGTCAAAGCAAAATGCAGCCCCGAAACATACGGCAATTGTTACAATACCTGCAATACACATTTTTAATAAATTTGTGAATAGAGATTTGTAATCCATTCTGACTTTTTTATAAATCAGGCCGCCTAAAACGCAGGCATTGAATAAAGTTACGAGTGATGTTGAAAGTGTAATCCCGCCTATTCCCATTCCAAGTTTGTTTATGAAGATTACGTTTAACAAATATTTTAAAACAATTGATGAAAAAGCTACCGTAAAAGGTGTTTTGGAATCATTAAAAGAATAATAAACTCTTGTGATAGAATCTCTGAAAACATAGGGAAGTATTGAAACGGACAAAAACCATAATGCTTCCGTAACCATAAATGTTGCGTTTTCGTCAAATGCTCCGCGTTCAAATACAAGTCTTACCGCATCGGTTCCTACTGTTAAAATTCCTATGATAATCGGAATTGCGGCAAAAAATAACACACCTACCCCTTTATTAAAATAGGTTTTTATTCCTTCTAAATCTTTGTCGGCAACAAGTCTTGAAAATATCGGAAACAATGGAACCAGAAAAGCGGTTACTAATATCCCTACAGGAAACTGAAAAACTCGGTTTGCATAGCCGATTGCAGTCCATGCACCTTCTGAAATTGATGAGGTAAAGAACATATCCACATAAATATGAATTTGTCCTACAGTAGAACTTAAAACAGCAGGAAATAACAATTCATTTATTTCTCTGAAACCGGGATTATTAAAAAAAAGAAAATTTGGTTTCCACTTAAAACCTAGCTTTCTGACATTCGGGTATTGAATTACAAGCTGTAATATTGCTCCTATTGTGGTAGCCCAGGCAAGAGCATAACCCTTGCTGTCATCCGGAACTGCAATTACAACCCCTATTATTGTCGCACTCATTATTATAGGGGACAAATTCGGGAGCATAAACTGTCTGTAGATAATTAGAATTCCGTAATAAATTCCGACTATTCCGCCGATTATTAAAAGCGGTGTCATAATTTTCAAATGTGCGGCCGCAAGATTTATCATTTCCGTCGAACCGTTTGATATAATCAACCCCATTATTTGGCGCGGGAATACAAACATTATAACAGACAGAACAAGGAAAAATATTGTTGTTCCCGTCATAAATGTTGAATATAGTTTGTTAACTTCATCGGCCGGTTTTTCTTTAAGACTCGGTATAAGCTTTGAAAATACCGCAACCGTTGCACTGTGAAAAGGTCCGCCGACACCGCCCAGTAGGATTAAGGAAAGCGAGGGTATTTGATAGGCATAATAGTAAGCATCAGATACAAGTGAGGCACCGTAATAATTCGCGATAACAATATCTCTTATAAATCCTATAAGTTTACTTATTATAGTTACAACCGCAATTATCCAGGCGGCTTTCAGCACACTTTGAGTTTTTTCAATGTTTTTGTTACCAGATGTATCCGTCGTCATCTTTTGCTACCAATTCCACATATAATCTTAAACCCTTGCGGTTTGAACTTTCAAAAAATTCCGGTGATGTAAATGTTATTGTATTATGTCCTTTTTTTAAATATTTTGATATATCAATTTCAGAATATCTTTTGAACCCCAAAACTTCTTTGGGAAGTTCAAAATTTTGTTTAAACCCGTTAATATCTACACTTAAAATATTTACGCCAAATTTATTATCTATTATAATTTTAGCTTTTTTATCTTTTGAATAAAAATGTTGTGTTACACTTTGCTGACCTGTTTCTGTTGAAATAATAACTGGTTTTGTAGAAAGTGTAATACCGCTATAGTAGTGCTGAAGTATTTTATCAAATGGGATATGCATTTCTGATCCCATAAACCCTGCACCATACTGACTCATGCCCACACCGTGGCCGAAACCGCCGCCGTAAGCGTGAACGGAAATTAAATTGCCGTTTTCGTCCTGAATATTATCAAACACTACATTAGCGCTCGGCAGTGCTTTCCCGTCTTTTGTTAACAGTCTTCTCACTACCAGCTCTTTAAATATTTTATAAGTCTGGGAGCGGGTAACAACTTCCATTTCTATGATTTTCCCGGAATCGCCGCGCTTTAGGACTTTTAATTCCACTAAATCATCTAATTTATCTCCCTTTTTAAACTGCGGGTGTACAAAACCTGTTGCGGATTGTGCTGAAAGTGTATATTCCAGAACATTTTTTAACTCATCAGCATTCCATTCGCGTTCCCATCTAAAATATGGGGAACGGATATCATAAGCATCAGGTTTTGATTTATAATAAGCCTGAGCATCTTCTTCTTTATTAAGAGGGTTTTGACCTATAATGTCTGCTTTAGCTTTTAAATATGGTTTTTCATGTGAGGGGAATTCTTTTGTTTTCGGGTCTGAAAAAGCGTTTGAAAAGCTTTCTGTATAACCGCCGGCTGTAGATGAGTATTGTGCAAGGATTAAATCCCAATTATAAATTGCAACCATTCCTTCTGTTTCTTCAACAGCCTGATTGGAAAGCTCTTTCTCAGTGTTTGCCCCGTAATAAACCTGACTTGCAACACTGTCTACAACATCATAATTCGGAGATGATTTAACTCTTGGGGAAAGTACATAGTTTCGTGCGGCGACACTCTGTGCTTTCAATGCTTCAAGCCCGAAATGAACAGGCATTTCATTTGGAACAACCCCTTTGAGATAATCCTCAACTTCAATCATATTAACAAGATTGAAAGTCCCGTTACTGTTAGGTGCAAGTTCAAAAGCTCCGTGATAAAGCGCCTGTTTGCCGGCTCTTTTTAGCCCTGATACTCCTAACAGACCAAAATTACTTGTTATTTGTACAGGTCCTTTGATTTTTTCTGGAAACATATTGCCGGGCGTATATATGTTGAACATACCATCATTGTATGAAATGGAAATCTCCTGATTTGGCGGGTAGTTTCCAATTAGAAGTCTGTTATCATAAATTTGAGTATCGCCGGTCCCAAAAATAGTTATATTTTTATACTGGTAAGTTCCAAAGTTTTGGGTTCCTATACCGACTCTAATAACTTCAGATGAAGGCATATTCTGATTGACAACTGCCTGCTGTGCAGCGGCAAGCGTTGCCGCCGGAATATTAGGCATTATCTGCGCATAAGATGGTGTACACACCAGTATAAGGCCAAAAATTGAAACTGTTGATAATAATTTATTCATACAATTATTATATGACAAATATGAATATATATGTTATAATTTTTGTGCTTTATCTATAAAGGAGAGTTCTATGAAAAAGTTAAGAAATATTAATATTGTCGGGGGGGGGGCACTCCTGGCTTAGGTATTTGTAAAGCTGCTTTTACGTTAGCAGAAGTTTTAATAACCCTAGGGATAATTGGTGTTGTTGCAGCCATAACAATTCCAAATCTCGTTTCAAAATATCGAAAGCAGCTTGTTGAAACAGAGTTGCAAAAAGCTTTCTCAATAATTTCTCAGACTATCGGGATGTCAGAAGTTCAGAACGAAAGTGCCGCATACTGATTATACCCTACAACAGGTGCAGGTTCTTCTATTGAAGGCGTCAATCAAGCAGAAGAATTTATTAATTTATACATAAAACCATATATAAAATACATTAAAACGGGTAAAGAAAATCTTAAAGTTTACTATTCTGACGGAACAGAGTCTTATCTAACAAATTATATAAACAAATCCCCTCAATTTTTTCTTGCGGATGGTATATTCTTGCAATTTAGACCGACTGCAACTATTAATCAGGATATGGATTATGTTGCATTGGTGTATGTAGGGACAACAAACAAGCACAAAAAGGAAGAGTTTGTTGAAGGAAAAAATTTTTTTACATTTACTGTAAATATTGCCGGTACTGCAAGTAATGTCAGTTTGGAGCCCCAGAGGTATCTTAACTGGTCATGTTCAAAACTTGAGGAGCAGCGTATGACATTTATCGAAAATTGCACAAAAAACACAAGGGAAACTTCCGGTGTATCATCATCTGTTTACTGTACATATATGATTTACTGCAATGGCTGGAAAATTCCTGATGATTATCCGATAAGGCTTTAATTTATTTTACTTCCCAGTTTGTACCTTCTTTGGAGTCTTTCAGGACAATATTAACTTCATCAAGTGCAACCCTGATTTTGTCTGCAATATCCCAGTTTTTTGCATCTCTTGCTTCTTTTCTGTATGCAATCAATTCTTCCATTGAATTGAAGTCTTTGCCGAGTTTTTCCGAAACATATTTAACCGCATTTTTCAATTCATCTTCTGAAAGAGTTGCTTTTTCAAATGTAAAACCGAGAACTGATGAAAGTTTATAAAGAATTGTGAATGCATCTTTATCATCTTTATTAGCTTTGTTTGTAAGTTCAAAAAGAACTGCAAGAGCTTTTGACGTATTCAAATCATCATCCATTGCTTCAATGAATGCTTTATATTCATTTGTTTTGGTAATATCTAAATCTTCATTGATTTTTGTGCGTTTAGCGTTAAGCATTCTCTTAACCCCTGCCTGAGCAGATGACAATGCTTCATCTGAAAATTCCACAGGCATTCTGTAGTGATTTGTCAGAATGAAAAATCTTATTGTATTTGAATCATATTTTTTCAAAAGCTCGTCTATCGTTAAGAAATTGCCTAAAGATTTAGACATTTTCTCTTTATTAATAGTTACAAAGCCGTTATGAAGCCAGTAATTAACAAACTTACAGCCGTTAGCGCATTCTGATTGTGCAATTTCATTTTCGTGGTGAGGAAATATTAAGTCAGCTCCGCCGGCATGAATATCAATAGTTTTCCCTAGATATTTTCTGCTCATTGCAGAACATTCAATATGCCAGCCCGGACGCCCAACGCCCCAAGGGGATTTGTAACCGAATTTTTCATCTTTTTTCCATAATGCAAAGTCAAGCGGATCTTCTTTATGTTCGCCGACTTCTATTCGGGCACCGCTTTCAAGTTGGTCAATAGGCTGTTTTGAAAGTGAACCGTACTGAGGAAATTTTTTTACTCTGAAATAAACATCGCCGTCGGCTTCATAAGCAAAGCCTTTATTGATTAAGTCTTTTACCATCCCAATCATCTCGCCTAATGTTTTTGTCGCAAACGGCTCAATATCAGGTTTTAAGGTATTTAAAGCCTTCATGGAATTTTCAAACTGCTTATACCAGTATTGTGAAACTTCTTCTGGTGTTTTTCCTTCTTTTTCGGCTTTTTTGAGAATTTTATCGTCAACATCGGTTACATTGCGGCAATATGTAACGTCATAACCTTTAAATTTTAAATATCTGTATAAAACATCCCATGTTATATAGCATCTTGCGTGCCCCAGATGTGCAAAGTCATATACTGTAGGCCCGCAGACATACATCTTAACTTTATTTTCTTCAATAGGAACAAATTCTTCGGTTTTATTTGTATAAGAATTATGCAGTTTCATATAAAAATCCCTCTTTCCATCGATTATTTTATCATAAAAAGAGGGATTTTGTTTATACAAATTATTAAGTTTATAATTTATTATTTAAATAAACTCCTAAAAAGTTTGCATTTTCGTCATGTGTTGAAAGGGTTTTACCGTCCGGAGTCATATTAATTGCAACTCCATCAGGTGTACTATGTATATTTGCTTTTTCCAGTGTTTCATCCATAATGACATTTCCAATTCTAGAGGAAGAACCTGCTCTTTTTAAAGCATTATTAATGGCCTCCGTCTGCTGTGCCTTGTTTAGCTTTTCAAATGTTTGTAAATCTGTCGCTGTTAAGTCTGTTTTATTCTTATCATAACCTAAAAGTTGAGAAAATGCGGCATATTCTTCTTTGTTTAAATTAATCACTGCACCGCTTTTTAAATTCTCAAATAGATTTGAGTTAGTTACTATTTGTGAGTTCTGTGGTATAGATACCTTCATCGTTTGATTCCCGCATTTTAATGTGACTTGTACTGATTCTGCCATAAAAATTCTCCTTTATTGCATAACACTCTGTTTAAATAAACGTTATATATACAATAAATATTTTTTGCATAAAAAATTGCTATATTAATAAAAAAAGTTTACAAAAGTAAATCAAATATTTTATGTACAGGTTTTATCAAATTCTCAACCGGCATTTTTTCATCCAGCTCAAGAGTTATTGTCGGAATCTGTCTTTCTATACCGGCAAAAGTTCCGAAGCTCCCCGGAGTCGGATAACCTATACTTGCTTCTACCGGATATTTAATTATTTTAGAAATTTTTTCCGCAATCTCTTTTGCAGGGCCGTCGTAGTTGACGACTTTGAAAGGCGCATGGAGCGTTAATATTAATGAGGGTTTATATTCTTGAATAATATCAATGACAAATTGAGTTTCGATTTCGCTTGCAGGAGTTTCACCGCCGAAAAATTCATTTTTTTTCGTTAATTCCCAATTTTTTGTCGGGAAATTTCTGTTTAAGTCCACTCCGTTTGCGTTTGTCCTTTGTCCAAGCTGCAGACCGTCAGGGTTCAGGCATGGAATGAATAATAAACTGTCAGTGACGTTATTTTTTATATATTCTTCTATTAAAAATTTCCCCTGCGGTTCATCACCATGAAATACTCCTATAATCAGTGAATTGTGAATTGTGAAGTGTGAACCGGCAACTAATTCAATAACATTGCCGAGTTTTGTTTTTTTTGATTTTAAAGTTTTATAATTTTTTCCGCTGTTCACTTTTTATACTTCACTCAAATAACGCTTCGATGAATTCTTGAGGATTAAACTCTTTTAAATCTTCCATTTTTTCGCCAACTCCGACGAGTTTGACCGGAAGCTTTAATTCCTTTGCTACAGCTAGTATTATTGCACCTTTGGCAGAACCGTCAAGTTTTGTCAGGGCAACAGATGTGAGATTAACGGCGTCAGTAAAAACTCTTGCCTGCTGCAACCCGTTCTGGCCTGTGTTTGCATCTAATACAAGCATACATTCCCGCAAAGAGCCTGGAGCTTTTTTATCAATTACTGATTTAATTTTTTTCAATTCTTCCATAAGATTGAATTTGTTTTGTAAACGTCCGGCCGTATCAACTAAAATGACGTCAAAATTTTCCGCTTTTGCTTTTTCAATTGCCTCATATATAACGGATGCAGGGTCTGCCTTGTCACGTCTGACTATGTCCGCTCCTGCGCGTTTTGACCAGATGTCAAGCTGTTCTTCTGCAGCTGCTCTGAAAGTATCACCCGCTGCAATTAAAACTTTTTTACCGCTGTTTTTAAATTTATAAGCCAGTTTACCGATAAGAGTAGTTTTACCCGCTCCGTTAACGCCACATATAAAGTATATATTTAAACCGTCTTGAACATTTAATTCAGTATTGCCCGCTTCATGTAAAGTTTTCAAAAATTCCTCTTTAAGATAATTTTTAATATCTGCAGGCTTAATTTTTGTTTGATTTCTTAAATTATCAACAAGCTGTGCTGCATATCCTACACCCAAATCTGCGCTGATAAGTTTTTCTTCCATTTCATCAAGAACAAATTCGGAAAATTCTTCTTCCTTTTCAACCGTACTTGTAACACTGCTGACAAGGGCAGTTGCGGTGTTTGAAACAGCCTGTTTTAAATTGTTAAATTTATCTTTAAAAAATCCAAACATGATTTTCCTTCAAATCGGATACTTTTAATTAATTCCGTTATCAACAATAACTTTTGCAAGAATTCCGTTAATGAATGCTGCACTGTCTTCTGTTGAGTATTTTTTTGCAAGTTCAAGCGCCTCATCAACAATTACTTTCATTGGAGCATCTTTCATATAAATGAGTTCAATAATTGCAATTCTTAATATATCTTTGTCCATTTTTACAAGACGGGTTAAATCCCAATTTTTAATATATTTTTGAATTGTATCGTCAATTTCCTTGTGATTTTTATGAAAAATTTCTGCAATTCTGATTGTATAGTCCTTAACGTCATTTTGAGAGTCGAGAGTCGTAAATTCCGCTATTTCCAGAGCAGAAAGAGCTTTTTCAGCGATATCTATCATATCATTAATATTTTTAATCATATCAGATGTCATTGGAAGCTGAACCGGAATATTAACAGCCCCTATCGGTCGTTTCAGATTAATTTCCGCATCTGCCTCATAATTTTCAATTTTGTCTCTCATAACAATGAGTGAACCAACTGCGGTTTTTAATTCGTCAGTTGCATTACTTTTTAAAATTCTTACTGACTTAAGAATAATGTCTTCCAAATCTTTTTTTGAATAATTTGTTATTTTTTTATCAAATTGGGAAAAAAGAATAAATGCTAATTCCCTTGCTGCTCTGCGCGCCTGCATATATACCTCTTTTGTTTTAATATTTACACAAGTTTTATGCTAGCATGAAAAAATTTTATCTACAAGAAGTTTTCATAGATGCGCAGGAACTTTCGAGTTTGTTTAATTTTGCTTTAATAATGTGTGTCTCATTGATTAATATTGAGCAAAGATTCTGGGTATCCTTTATTTCAAAATCAGAAGTTTCAATAAGGGTCTGACTTAAGACTTTTTCTATTGTAATGATTTTATCAATATCGCAGAGAATATTCCCAAGTTCGTCCTCAAGTTTTTCTAAATAAGTCTGTTTCATTATGTAAGACCTCCAGCCGGAATTAAAGTATATCATCCTGTTTATTTAAATTCACTTAGCCAAACGGGTAGAATTTATTGTTGTAATTTTAAATTATCTGTCTTTAAATCCGCTTAAACCATATATTTTCAGTCGTGCTGTGTATTTCAGGTGGTGTTGTGACCCACAGCATCCCATGTAACGAAATGTAACGATGAATTTAAAAAGTCCGAAACCCAAGTATAATGCCTCATAGGATAGGATAGGATAGGATAGGAGGCGCTTTGTGAAGATTTGCTTATATCTACCCGATACCCCATGTAACGAAAGGACTAATCATGGGTTTAGCAGCGGGACAAGCGAGATTATTAAGTATCACCAGCCGAAAAGCT
>CALUUR010000042.1 GCA_944324015.1 Candidatus Gastranaerophilales bacterium | reverse complement strand
ATCCTATCCTATGAGGCATTATACTTGGGTTTCGGACTTTTTTAAATTCATCGTTACATTTCGTTACATGGGATGCTGTGGGTCACAACGGAACTGAAAATAACAATATGACGATTAAACAATATATTCTATATCGTTATCTCATAAATATATTAATCATAAACGGTTTTGAACCTTTATCATGAGAATCAAGCCATATTTGGTCAGTAATTTGTTTTTGCTTAATATCTTTATTATATTGTTCAGTAACAAAAAGTTGTCTTTCCCTTAAATTATTATAACAACTTTCATTTAAATCACTATCAAGCTGCTTGCATTCTGCAAGTCCTCGTTCAAATTCCTGACGTCTTTGAGCCCAGTAATTGTATATTGACTGTGTTGATTTTGTACCTTCAGGCCAATACCATTGTATCTCTTTATATTCAGCATTTTCTAAGCCTTTAGGACAAAAATCTTCCCAGACAGGATATCTTTGGGCACCTGAGACGGGTAAAAAATTCGTTGTTATAAAAAACAAAAATATTATTATATTTCGTCTTAATTCCTTTGTCATGTCATTTCATTATAAATTATATTATTATTTTTTTCAATCCTGTGTTAATTATATATGTTATAATTAAATTGATGAATGATAATCTGAAACAAACTCTTAAACTGTTACCATCTCTTCCGGGATGTTATATTTATTTTAACAAAGACGGAGAAGTAATTTACGTAGGTAAAGCAAAGATTCTTAAACGCCGTGTTATGAGCTATTTTAACAGAAAACATGACAGCGTAAAGGTTAATGTACTGGTTTCACAAATCGAACGTCTTGAATATATAATTACAAACACTGAAGTTGAAGCTCTAATTCTTGAAAGCCATCTTATAAAGAAATATAAACCAAGATACAATATTTTATTAAAAGATGACAAAAAATACCCGTATTTTTTAATTACAGATGAAGACTTCCCGAGAATAACAATAGTACGCAAAAAAAATATGAACCCTGAAAAAGGAAAATATTACGGGCCTTATACAGATATAAGGGCAATGCATGCAACACTGGATTTTTTAAAAAAAATCTTTCCGCTTAAACAATGTAAAACTCCGAAATTTAAAGACCGTCCATGTCTGTATTACCAGATAGGACGCTGCATGGCTCCATGTCAGAACAAAGTAACTTCTGATGAGTACAAAGCCATAGTTAAACAGGCTGAATTATTTTTGTCAGGCAAACAATCAGAACTTTTAAAACAGCTTAAAGAACAAATGCAAAAATATTCCGACACTCTTCAGTTTGAAAAAGCCGCAAAATTAAGAGACAGCTACAATGACCTCGCAAAAACACTTGAAAAACAAAAAGTCGTTTACGAAAATACAAAATTAAACGAAGATGTAATATCATTTATGTCTGATGAAGGAATATTTGTAATCGTAATTTTGATGATTAGAGAAGGAAGGCTCATTGATAAAAAAAATTTTGTGTATGATGTAGAAGAAGAAGACAAAACAGAATTTTTCGCAACATTTTTTAAAGAATATTACAGCAGCCTGAAACTTGAGTACCCTGATAAAATCGTTTCAAACGAACTTGAAACAATAGGTGAAAAAGCGTTATATGAGGAATGGCTTGAAATTCTTGCACAGAAAAAAGTCAAAATAAGTTACGGAAAATCTGCACAGGGTAAAGAACTTCAAATGCTTGCCGATAAGAACGCAGCAGTTACGCTCGGCAATGCTAAAATAACAAAAATGGCTAAAATAAGAGATGATTTCAATGAAATAGGTTCTTACCTTGCAGAAAAATTAAATCTTAAAAATTTTCCACACAGGATGGAATGTTACGACATTTCTCATATTCAGGGGACAAATACCGTTGCATCTATGGTAACTTTTATAAACGGGCTGCCTAAAAAATCCGAATACAGAAAATTTAAAGTTTCAATAACTGAAGGCAAACCCGATGACTTTCTTTCTATGAAAGAGGTTTTAACCAGACGATTAAGCCATCTTGGAGAAAAAAAATGGGAAAAACCTGATTTAATAATAATTGATGGCGGTAAAGGCCAATTATCAAGTGTTATGGAAATAATTGAAGAATTAGGAGTAAAAGGAATTGATGTTGTAAGCCTTGCAAAAAAACATGAAGAGGTTTTCCTGCCAAAACAATCAAAACCCGTTATCTTACCGCGGAACTCGAGTGCTCTGTTCCTTTTCCAGAGGATTAGAGATGAGGCTCACAGGTTTGCAATAACCTACCACAGAAAACTGCGTTCTCAGAGCATGATAAAAAGTAATTAAACCTATCCTCTGCCGTTTTCTCTGGCGATTTCTTTCCAGCATTCGTTTAAATCAGGGAGCGTATCAGCTTTATTAAACCATCTGAAAACATATTTTTCATCCGGTCCGAGTCCGCCGTTATTTTTCTCCCCCGTTTTCACATCAAATTCTGCTTCAGACATTCCGATACTTATCAAAACATGCGGACTCCGATTTCTTGCAATATCCATAGTCAACTTAAGGTTGTTATATCTTTCTTTTTTTAAATTTCCTTTATTATGTGCATCAGACTGCTGATCAATCACATAATATTTTAAATCATCCGCTAATTCTTTTAAATTTCGTCCCATTTATAATCTTTCTTTAAAGCTCGCTATAATGCTGAACCTCATTAAAAAATATATCAGTTATATCAAGCTTTTTCACTTTCAGACGCATTTCAACACGCCTGCTTTTATTAAAATCTTCCTTTCCGTTTGTAAAGACAGGTTCGGAATAACTTTTGCCTTCAACAACAAGTATTTTTTTTAATTTAGGATTAAATTTTTTATCATAATTCGTGTTAAACATATATTCAGCAACCGAGTTTGCTCTTTGCAAACTTAATTCCATATTCTTCATATACTGAATATCAGGATTTTTCACCCCGGCAAAAGATTGGCTGTCTGTATGCCCCTGAATAATAATATTTTCAATTTCATCAATAAGTTCATCCTTTGAAAAAATTGTATTAATATAAATAGGCACAAGTTTATCAAGATAAGCTTTTCCCCTGCCGGAAAGCTGATAACTGCCGACTTCAAACAGTTGTAAATCCGAAATCTTTATATCACCTGACATAGGATCAACTTCGGCATCTATATTTGCCTTTTTCAGGTTTTCAATGAGTTCCTTGTTAACTTCAATTTGATGTTGTTTTTGTTCTACAGATTGTTGCGTAAACCCTGTCATTGCAAGAACAAACAGAGTCATGAAAATAATAGCCAGACCCAAAAGCAAGTCAGCCATAGTTGTCCAGAAGATATTATTGTCGCCTTCGGCAGCAGCTGATTTTCTAGGCATTAACGCCATAACCCCTCCTAAAACAAATCGTCAACATCATCGCCTCCGCTTTTTTTAGCGACTTCTTTCATACTTTTATTCATCTGATTAATACCAAAAATAAGATTTTCCAAATAAGGGACAAGATTACTTGCAATACCGGCATTAAGAGCAACCTGAAATTGTTTAGGCATAGCAGTTATAAGGTTGGATATAGAATTATTCTGAATTTTTGTTTCTTTTAAAAGTTCAAGAAGAAATTTTTCTGATGAGATATTATCAAACAATTTTCCCATTATATCTTCACTAGCAGACAGAGGTTTTTTGCATAAAAATTGAAAAGCAATTCTTTCAAACATTAAAAATAAAAGAGAAGAACCAACCGCAATAACTGATACTAAAGCAGCTGTCTGCATGCTTGACATCAAACCGGCAACAGATGCAATTGTTTTTTCCTGAGAAGAAAAATCGATTTTACCGAATGCAATTGCAATGTTCAAAAACGTAAACAAAGGGCCGAAACCCGTCAGGATAGTCGGAACGGTCTGTAGTAATTTATTGTTAAATTTTGAAGTAATCAATGTTTCTTCATTAAAGAAATACAAAGGGTCTACTGTTGTTTGAATATTCTGGACCGTTGAAGAAACTTCTTTATAAGTCAAATCATTATTTTTGCCTTTGAGAGCTACAGATTCCGAAAACACCAGTGTATTTTTAAATTCCAGCCACGGAGCAGAAACATAAGGATTTATAGACATCCATTCATCAATTTCCTTAAAACGAAAATTTAAATCTGTTTTTTTAAATCTTGATATAAATGCAAGAAATATTTTCAAATTTTTATTGACGAAAAAGTAATTTTTCATACAGTAAATAATTGAAAATAAGAAAGTAAATAATACAATCAGGATTGGAATATCCGTAAATATGTGTACCAGATTCATAATCTCTCCATAAAATTCTCTTATTTGGATTATAGCATAATCTTTGAAATAAGGCAAAACATTAATAGATTTCTCCCTCATGACCAGGGCGGAGGCGGGTAACTAACAGATAATAGGAAGTTCAGAAGTCAAGAAGGCAGGCTTATTTCATTTTAAGATGTTTGGGTACCATTACTGCAAAATTCATTTTTGATAATAGCTATGCATCTTTGCTTCCAGCCGGCTTTGCGTCTAATTAAATCCCATCCATTCCCTAAACAGGGAAGGCTTTTCTTCTCAATGATTAGAGAGAGGATAGGTAACAAAGAAAAACCCGCATTTAATATGCGGGTAAGGAATGAAAGTAAGCGTACCGCAAAGCGGAGCGCTTATTTTTCTGAATAAAAACTTATTTTATCTTTTCTTCAAGAGCTTTTAATCTGTTTTCCTGCATTTTATTATTATTTTCCAGTTGTTTTAAGCGTGTTTTTAACTCCTGATTTTCTTTTTCCAGAGCTGTAATACGTGAATCAAGTTCTTTTATTGCATTTATCATCGCAAAGAACATATCTTCAAAACGTATTGTCAAAAATCCGTCAACACCCTTTTTAACTGCATCCGGAAAAACTTTTTGCAAATCCTGTGCGATTACACCCACATGAGGAGTTTTCTTTTCATCTTTTTTAAAGGTATAGTTAAACACTTTTAACTGACGGATTTTATCCAGACCGGAGGTGCTTGCTTTACCTACGTATTTTAAGCGGCGATCAGATTGCATTGGTGCTGCATCTCTCCAGCCAGTACCATTTGGGAGTTTGAAAATTCCATTAAGACTATATTTACTATAATTCTGACCTGTGGTATAGCCATAAGTAACATAGGATGTACCATCTGTTTGCTGCCGAAACCCTAGTATACCAATTTGACCTGTTCCATCCAATTTTAGTGTATTATTATCAGACCGAACACTAGGAAGTGTGGTAATAATACCACCTTTAACTATTAATGTTCCATTAATTACGACAGAACTATGCATATCTCCTCTGCCCAAAATACCATCACGAGCATTGCTATTATGCACTTCTAAAACAGCAGGGCCATCATTAAACTTTGATTGACTGCCTATAAATATTCGTTCTTCATCATCTGTATACCAGGTTCCGTAACCACTAGCATTACCTGAATTAGCTCCTATACATACCTTATTAGAACCATCTACTTCCCGACAGGCAGATTTACCGATAGCAATTGAATTCTGACCATTTGCGATTGCAGAACTCCCAATTGCGACTGAATAGCCGTTATTAGTTCTAGAATGGGCGCCAATTGATATTGAATCATTACCATTTGCAGCAACATTATTTCCTATAGCTATTGCAAACATTGTACCGGAATCACTGTTATCATTTGTTTTTGCAGTATGTCCTATAGCAACTGAATCTGCGCCATAAGCCTGTGATGACTGTCCTATAGCTATTTCGGCGCCGGCTGTACTGTTAGAAGAACTGCCGGCTAGAGCTGAACTGCCTATGGCTATGGAATTCGCATGTCGGCTTATTGGTGAATAACCTATAGCGACAGAACTTGAGGCATTTGCTTGGGGATAGCTTCCTATTGCTATGGAATTTGCGTTGGGGACAACTGTTTCTGTTCCTATGCCTATTGAAAGTTGTCCAATTTGGGAATCATCATTTATTTTGTTTCCGATACCTATACCGCCTGCTCCGCCGGAAACCCAATTGGTGCCTAAAACTATTGAATTTGACTGGCCTATTGAATTATTTCGCCCTAATATGACTGAATCAGATGCAAGAGGTGCTATAGTGTTATTAAAACCGGCTGATATACTATAATTTGAATTCGCTTGATTGTTGGAACCAATTGCTATTGCTCCTTCTCCGGATGCTTTCGGCAAATAACCAATAGCTAATGAACCTTTTCCGCTTGCAGTGGCTCCATACCCCTCTGCTATTGACAACTCCCCTGAAGAAGTTGATACCAATCCAAGAGCCAAAGATGCTAGCCCGGTTGGAGAATTAACAATACCAAAGCTTACAGCCCGCTGCTCAGGTGGAAGATTACTCCTTGTTGTTCCAAGATACATTGACTGATTACTGCCATTGAAAAATAAACGACCGGAAATATTATTATTTTGTTTAAACAATATATGAGTGTAATTCTCCGGAGCATTTATTACAAGACGGGAGTTGCCGTCGTCGGCAGCTGCAGTATTTTGACCTATCATGGCGATTTGGGATGAACCGATGCCATAATAGGCATCTGTGCCGTTAGGTGCCCACTGCCACGGTGAAGACTGATCTATCTTATTCCTCGTTGTCATTACAGGTGCCATGGCGGCCATTATGATACTCAGTATTAGCATGACTACCATCATTTCAGCTAAGGTAAAACCTGTATGGTTAAGTTTAATACCTGCTAAATCCCGAAATCCTTTACAGGATGAGCCTAAAGTGCCCCCCCCCCGAAGTTGTACAAACTTCATATAATTAATATTATTCATTAAGTACCCCGTTAATTTATTCTAGCATTCCATTAAATAAATTATAATATATTTTAAAATAATTTTCAATAATTAATATTAAATTTCATTATAAGTTTTAAAATGAGTCTTACAAACTTCTTTTAATCTATCTTTGCCATATTTGTGAACAAACTCTGATGCAGCTGTTTTTACAAGTCCCGAACAGCCCTTCGGGAAATTAATTCCATAAGATTTTTGCATAGCATCCATTTTTTGAACGAATGCAGCACGGGCTAAGACTGACGCAGCTGCAACCGCAATATCGCTTTCAGCCTTACACATCTGTTCTAACCTGATAGCTCTTCCATTTTTCATTAATGCGGATTTGATTAAACTCTCATCTCCAAATTTGTCAGACAGAGCATATTCGCAAGTATTACTGTTTAAAATATTTTCTATTGCACGTGCATGCCCCCATGCAAGAAGTTTATTCAAGTTCCCTATATTTGAATACAGCTCATTATACTTTGCATTGGATATCATAATAACAGAGTGGGGCGCATGTGATTTTATCTCAACTGACAGAGATAACATTTTTTTATCAGTAAGTTTTTTACTGTCTTTTATGCCTAAACTTCTAAATAATTCCGCATTTTTTTCGTCGACAAGAACTCCTGCTATAACAAGCGGGCCGAAAAAATCTCCCTTGCCTGATTCATCTGTTCCGATATGCGGTATAAATTCAGTCATAATCCCTCCTAGTGAAGACTTTCCGGTACAGCCATCGGAATAGGTGCTGCTGCAGGCTGAGTGGATGCCGGCTTTGAAACAGGTACTGTTTGCTGTTTTACCGGTTCGGACTTTTTCTCTCCGTTAATTGTTTTCACTACATTTTGAACTGCTTCCTGAGCCGTCTGTGCCGACTGTTCATCTAAAGGAGTCGTATTATCCTGATTTTGAACATTTTCCTGTTCCTGCTGTTCCTCATCGCCTATAATTTTTACATTTGAACCTGCAGCAAAAGGCATTAATTTTATTTCAGGATAATTAAATTCAACTTTTCCGTAAGGTTCCGTTGCAACCTTCATCATATCTTTCCAAATTAAAGCCGGAACAGTTCCGCCCTGAACACCTTTGTTCATAACCGTATTATCGTCATTACCGACCCATACTCCGGCAGCAATATTAGGCGTATAACCAACAAAATATGCATCTTTATTATCATCCGTTGTTCCGGTTTTACCGGCGGCAGGTTTGCCTATATTTGCAGCCCTTCCTGTTCCGTTTGTTATAACTGTCCTCATCATCGCAGTCATTTCAGCAGCTGTATTAAGGCTCAGCTGATGTGAAATTTTTGTTTTCGGGGCTCTGTATACAACTTTACCGCGGGAAGTTTCAACCCTTTCAACAGAATAAGGCTGAACTACATAACCTCCGTTTGCAAAAGCTCCGTATGCCCTTGTAAATTCAAAGAGTTTAACACCGTTTGAACCGAGAGCAATCGTATAATCATATTCAAGAGGGGTTTCAATTCCTAAAACTCTTGCGACCTGAATAACAGAACGAATTCCGACTTCCTTAATCAATCTGGCCGCACAAACATTTGAAGATACCATTAATGCGGTATAAACAGGGATGTTTCCTCTGTATTTATTCCCGTAGTTATGCGGCGACCACTGGCCTATTGTAATCGGTCTGTCTTCAATCATATCGTTCGGAGAAATTCCTTTTTCCATAGCCGCGGCATAAACTATCGGCTTGAATGCGGAGCCGGGAGGTCTTACAGCCTGTGTAACCCTGTCATATTGGCTTTTTGTATAATCTTTGCCGCCGGAATAAACAAGTATCTTTCCGTCAACAGGGCTGTAAGCAAATACGGCAGCCTGATTGTTGTCCCCTCTTAAGCCCCAGTTGATAAGATTTTTTCTAATAGCTTCATCAGCCGCCTTTTGAGCTTTATAGTCAAGGGTTGTCACAACCTTGTAACCGCCCTGAGAAATTTCAGCCTCGTCAAATCCTAAACTTTCAAGCTCTTTCAAAACATAATCACAGAAATAAGGAGCTTTATTTGTTGTATAGAATTGCGGTACTTTTGCAAGATGAAGTTTTTCTTCTTTTGCGGCCTCATATTCATCTTTTGTTATATAGCGCATTTTAAACATACGCATAAGAACCTGATTCCGCCTTTGTATTGCAAGATCCATATTATTGAAAGGGTTATAAACCGAAGGGGCCTGAGGCAGACCGGCTATTAATGCCAGTTCTGAAAGATTACAGTCTTTTAAGTGTTTATCAAAATAAATCTGTGCCGCAGCCTCAACACCATAAGCACCGGCGCCGAGATAAACATTATTCATATACATTTCCAAAATCTGATCTTTTGAAATTGTTTTTTCAATTCTGGCAGCAATAAACAATTCTTTTAATTTTCTGTCAAAGGTTCTCTCATTATTTAAAAACAAAACTCTTGCAAGCTGCTGTGTAATTGTACTTGCGCCCTGTACAACACGTCCCGCAAGGACATTTTGAACCATAGAACGTGCCAGCCCGGTCAGGTCATAGCCATGGTGGCGGTAAAAGTTTTTATCTTCCGTTGCAATTAATGCTTTTTTAAAATTGTCGGGAATATCTTTAAGCTCTATTTTTTCATAAGTATAAGCCGTAAAAGTTTTTATAATCTCATCGTCAGAGGAGTAAATTTTCGTAACAATATTCGGCTTAAATTGCTCTAAATTGTTAATCGGCGGAAGAGAAGACAAATATAATTCAAGTGATGCAACCCCTGCTAACAGACAGGCGCAGCACATTATAAAAATAAATTTCAACGTTGAAAAAAAACCGCCGTTTTTTTTAGATTTTTTTGATATATTTGATTTTGCCATTTCTCTGGCTTTTGAATTTCTGTTTACATAGTATTTTGTCATTAATACTCCCTCATCCCTAATTCTATTATAAAATAATTTTATTGGCAAATATAATGTGATATTATAGAATTATGTTTGATTTCTTATTCGTAATAATAAACGAAATCCGTTCTTACTTTGTACCTGAAAAGGTAACTTACGAGATTACGGGCGAATGCAAAAAATGCGGCAAATGCTGTAATTATATGTACAGTTACGACACATATACGGAAAAAGAGTTTAAAATAATGCAATTTCTTTTTCCGGCATACAAAAGATTTTATATAAAAGGCAAAGACGAAGAGGGAAATCTTATTTTTGCCTGCAAACTTGTGACAAAAGATGGTTTATGCTCTGATTACGAACACAGACTCCCGATGTGCCGAAAATACCCCGCAAAAAGAATATTTTACCCCGGGAAGCTTCATGAAGGCTGCGGGTACAAAGTTAACATAAAAAGTTTTAAGGATTATTTAAAGTAAATAATTAAAACACATCCGTCTTAATCGGATTTTTAAATTTAGTAATATTGCCCTGAAAGAGAAGTTTGACAGTTCCGACAGAACCGTTTCTGTGTTTTGCAATAATAACTTCCGATTCTCCTTTACTTGCCGCTTTTGCCGCAATATCTTCCTCTCCGTCTTCAGTCTTTCTATAATACTCATCACGATAAATAAACATTACAATATCCGCATCCTGCTCAATAGAGCCCGATTCTCTCAAATCCGAAAGCATAGGACGCTTATCGGTTCTGGATTCAACGGCACGCGACAACTGTGAAAGAGCAATAACAGGAACGTCCAATTCCTTGGCAAGAATTTTTAAACCTCTTGAAATTGCCGATATCTGCTGCATACGATCTTCCCTGCCCGCACTTTCCATCAATTGCAAATAGTCAATTAAAACAAGCCCGAGATTTTTCTCTTCCATTTTTAATCTTCTGCATTTTGCACGAATGTCAGTAATTGTACAGCCCGATGTATCGTCAATATAAATCGGTGCCTGAGCAAAAGCATTCATGGCTGTTGCAAGCTTTTCCCAGTCTTTGCTTTGCATGTTTCCGGTTTTTACCCTTTGAGAATCAATCTCTGCTTCTGAACATAACATACGCTGCATCAATTGATCTTTTGACATTTCAAGAGAAAATACAGCAACCGGAACTTTAGCCTTAAGCGCGACATTTTGCGCAATATTCAACGCAAGTGCTGTTTTTCCCATAGCGGGACGGGCTGCCAGAATTATCAAATCAGATTTTTGCAATCCATTCAATATTGCATCAAGCTCGTAAAAACCCGTAGGAACACCTGTTAACTCATCTTTGTGTTCATAACGGTATTCAATCTTTTCGTAAGTGTTTAAAACAAGATCTTTTACATGAACCAAATCCGATGTTGCTTTTTTAGAAGCAATATCAAAAATAAGTTTTTCGGCATTATCAAGAGATTGGTCTATAGGATTGACGTCATATCCAAACGAAACAATTTCGGAGCCGGCATTAATGAGCGCCCTTTTAATAGCCTTTTCCTGCACAATTTTTGCATAATAATCAATATTTGATGTCGTAATCGTTTTGTAACACAAATCGTTTACAAAAGCACGGCCGCCGATTGTTTCCAATTTTGAATTGTAGCTTAACACATCTGAAACGGAAACAATATCAATCCTTTCATTTGAATTGAATAATTGGAGCATGGCATCATAAATATATCTGTGAGCCGGTTTATAAAAACTTTCCGGTTTCAAAACCTCAACAACTTTTGTAATTACATTAGGGTTAACCAGAATTGCACCCAAAACGGCTTCTTCCGCCTCAATGTTCTGCGGGAGCATTCCAAAATTATTTTCTTTTTCCTTTACAGTCATGCTTTTATTTTCTCCTGTTGCTACATGATATTACATAAAAAGTGAAAAATAAATTTCCATGTAAAATTTTGTTGACAAAAAAAATTTATAAAACAAAAATCTAATATATGATTAAAACTATTTTGAATTTTACAGCATTTTTATTGAGTATAAACTCAAATACACACGAAAAAATCGGCAAAATTCTTTTAAGAAATGCCCTGAAAATTGCAACAGCCGAATCCTGTACAGGAGGCCTGCTAAGCTCACGCCTAACTGATGTTGCGGGCAGTTCCGCTTATATCCATGCAAATTTTGTAACCTACTCAAACGAAGCAAAAATGAGGATACTCGGAGTTTCTGAAGATACTTTGAATAAGTACGGAGCAGTAAGCGCCGAATGTGCAAAAGAAATGGCACAAGGACTTGTAAAACTTACGGGAAACGACATTGTACTTTGCACAACAGGAGTAGCCGGCCCGTCCTCAAGCGAACAGAAACCTGTGGGGTTAATGTTTGCCGCATGCGGGTATAATAATAATATAACAGTTAAAGAGTTTAGACTTAATTCTTGTTTTAACCGTAAAAACATGAAATTTTTGTTTACTGAAGAAGCCCTAAAATTTTTGTTTAATACCCTTAACAGTTAAAGTACCGTTTCTTAACAATCCCTTATGTGAAGCCACAAAAACAGCATGAGTTCTGTTTTTCACCCCGAGTTTACGCAAAATACCGGTGACCATAACCTTTATTGTATGAGGACTCAAATACAGAGTTCGTGCGACTTCTAAATTAGAATAACCGTTAGCAATTAAATATAAAACCTCAAGTTCTCTTGGTGTCAATCTATCAGTCATACTATTAGCTCTCATAACCAAAATGATATTTATAAGTATCCGTCACGAGTTATTATAAGTTACAAGTAAAATATTGTCAACATCTGTAAAATAGGTAAGTATGTATAACGACAAAGAAATATTAAAGCAATTTGGCAGAAATGTAAAAGCAGAAAGAATACGCCTGGGGTATTCACAAGAAACTCTTGCGGAAAAAATGGGAGTCAACAGAGAATTCATAAGCAGGATAGAACGCGGAATTCAAAACATGTCACTTGCAAAAATTACTGTACTTGCAAATTATCTTGAAACAAATATACATAATCTGTTAAGATTTTAGAATATTTTTATTTCATTATTATATTTGCAATAACTTCCGGAAATTCATTCATTAAGATTTCCGCGAATTTTTCGGTATCAATTTGAGTAATTACTATAGAAAGCAGGTCGTTAGGCAATTCCTCAATCATCTTTTGTATATGTTCAGGTTCAATAACCGACATTGCCTTTATTACTTCAGGTTTTTGCTTTTCTCGGTTAATAATTTTTGTATAAGCATGCGCATCAAACAATTGAAACCACTCATTATGTTCTTTTGCCAGAGAAAGAACAAGCTGCTGTTTCTGGGTCGGCTGAAAAGCTTTCAACCCATCCTGAAATTCAAGAGGATTTAACTGACCGAATTGCTTACTCAAATCAATACTATTCATACTTTTAACGGGTTCACCCGTAATTTGTTCAAGAACCTGTGCAACATATTCTTCCGGAATAGACTGCATATGTTTTAAAATTTTATTTTTATCTATATCTGTACTCGTCAAAAATTTATTTAACTGTTCATCAGGCATCAATTGAACTATTTCTTCCTGTGAAAACATTTCAAAAACCGTATTTACAAGCTGCTCCGGCGGTAATTCCTCTAACATTTTCATTAATTTATCGTCTGTAAAAAAATACAACCCCTGCAACAAATCTTTTTCTTCCATCTCAGGCAAAAACTTCTGAAGCTGATAAGCAGTCAATTCTCTTAAAATCATATATTTATTATTATTATCAGCCAAATCAAATAATTCCATAACCAGATTAACATTACTGAGAAGCTCCTGAGCAAGTTTTATAGCCTGCTGATTACCTTGAGCAGCTTCTGCTTCAATAATTTCATCAACAGACATATTTGCATAATCTTCCTGCATTTTTACAGCACTTATATTCAATGCCGCTTGCAGATATTCAAGATTTGAATCAATAACTAAACTCATAATACTCCTGATAATAATACTAAAATTATTAACGGCATTTAATTTCAAAAACTTTAAATATTGTAACGTTTGTTAATAAACAATGAAAATCTTTTATTATAAGACTATATTTGATTTTGTAAATGGGAAGCAGCTTCAATTATACTTATCTCAACTTTATCTGATATTTGATATTTTATACATAAAGATAATATCCAAGGTTAATCAAATGTCATCGGTATGTATAACTTTGAATTATACCATAAACTTTTTCAATATTACTTATTCCCCCAATTATATATCGTTTGCTATTACAATCATCTATTAAAATATCTGTACTCCAACCATATTTATACAACCTTAAATTATCTATATCTCGAAACATTATATTAAATCCCTGATATAAAAATTTGGAGATTTTTAGCGAAGATATTTTAATTACACGTTTATCAGTAATACAAACAATTATAGAAAATACTACAATACTAAAAATATTTAAAAGTATCAATAATAATCCAATTAACAACACATCAGTAAGGCTTATCAGTTTATAGATGCAGATAATATAATATTCAATAATAAAAATAACAATTGGTAATAAATAAACTACAGGATATAAATACGGAGTTTCTATAATAGCATCATCAGGGAAATTTAACCTGATATAATTCAATAAAAACTTTTTATTATAAAAAATCAAAGAATAGTTAAATATAAATACCAAAACCAAAACACTAAATAAAAATTGTTCCACAAAAAATGCCTCTAAAATTTATGGAGCGTAGGGGATTCGAACCCCTGACCCCGACACTGCCAGTGTCGTGCGCTACCAACTGCGCTAACGCCCCGCGTAATTATAAAGTTATTGTTTTTTTAAAGCTCTGGGGACGAACGGCAGTCCCCATCAAAAACCTGACATTTAGTCAGCTTTTGCGTGGCCCTGCTAACGCCCTGTATAAATAAACTATCATAATAATATTTAAAACACAATAAGATAAAATTAATCAAATAACTTTAAGCATTTATCTTG
>CALUUR010000041.1 GCA_944324015.1 Candidatus Gastranaerophilales bacterium | reverse complement strand
GATTTCAGCATGTTTGCATGTTGTTACATTTGTTAATATTTAAAATTTGCTTTAATTTATTGTTTTTGATAAAATTATTGTTGTATTTTAGTTAGTAAAAGAGGGAGATATAAATTATGAAACTAATGGAAGGCAAAAAGGGTGTAATTTTCGGAGTATCAAATACTCACGGTATTGCTTATGCAATTGCAAGACAGCTTTATGAAGCCGGTGCAGATATCGCATTTACTTATGCGGGCGAAGCAATGGAAAAACGCGTAAGACCGCTTGCAGAAGAAATGGGCGCAAAAATAATTATGAGCTGCGACGTTACTAAAGAAGACGAAGTTGCTGCTGTATTTAAAGAATGCGAAAAGGTTTACGGCAAATTGGACTTTGTGGTTCATGCAGTTGCTTTTGCCAATAAAGAAGATTTACAGGGCAGATTTATTGAAACTTCACGTGCCGGCTGGGATTTGGCATTGGGTGTCAGTGCGTATTCTCTTATTACTCTTTGTAAATACGCAGAACCAATTTTGAATGAGGGTGCATCAGTATTTGCATTGACTTATTTAGGTTCTGAATATGTTGTTGCAAACTATAACGTAATGGGTGTTGCAAAAGCTGCATTAGAATCTTCTATGAGATACCTTGCTGCTGATTTAGGTAAAAAAGGTGTCAGAGTCAACTGTATTTCTGCCGGCGCTGTTAAAACTCTTGCGGCTAAAGGTATTTCAGGGTTTGATAAAATGCTTAAAGCTGCAGTTGCAAAATCACCGCTTAACCGTAACGTAGCTCTTGAAGATGTTGGTAAGGCAGGTTTATATCTGGCATCAGACCTGTCAACTGGAACAACAGGACAAATTCTCTATGTTGATTGCGGATGTCATGCCGTATACGCATCTTTAGAAGAAATGGAAATTATTGCAAATTCTATTCCTAAAGCATAAATTAAATATTTCTGATAAAAAAGACAGGGCAAACCTGTCTTTTTTTTTGCATTTTTTTGTGCTATTTTTTTTATATAAGAAAATTAAGAGGGATTTTTTATATGACAGCAACTAAAATTGATGATTTACCCACGGTTTATAACCCTAAAGAAACAGAAGAAAAAATATATAAATTTTGGGAAGAAGGAGAATATTTCAAGGCTGATGCAAAAAGTGAAAAGCCTGCTTATTCTATAGTTATTCCGCCGCCTAATGTTACGGGTGTGCTTCATATGGGACACGCTCTTGATGAAACATTACAGGATATTTTAATCCGTTATCACAGAATGTCCGGTTATGAAACTCTTTGGCTTCCCGGGACAGATCACGCCGGAATAGCAACCCAGAATGTCGTTGAAAAGAACTTGAGAGAAAAGGGCTTGTCACGCTATGATTTAGGTCGTGAAAAATTCTTGGAAGAAACATGGAAATGGGCAAATGAACATAAGTCAGCAATTTTAGACCAGTGCAAACGTCTCGGAGCTTCTTTTGACCGTTCAAGAGAACGTTTTACATTTGATGAAGGCTGTTCGGAAGCTGTTAAAGAAGTTTTTGTAAGACTTTATGAAAAAGGATTAATTTATAAAGGAAAATATATTGTAAACTGGTGCCCGCGCTGCAACAGCGCTATTTCTGATGTTGAAACGGAATATGTAACAGAACAGGGGCACATGTGGGAAATTTCATACCCCTTAAAAGGTGAAAGCGGTGCTATAATTGTTGCAACCACACGTCCTGAAACAATATTCGGTGATGTTGCAATTGCAGTTCATCCGTCTGACCATAAGTATTCGGAATTAGTTGGAAAAACAGTTATTATTCCTCTTTCCGGCAGAGAAATTCCGATTATTGCAGATGAATATGTTGATAAAAATTTTGGAACGGGTGCTGTTAAAATTACACCTGCACACGACCCGAATGACTTTGAAGTTGGAAAACGCCACGGATTTAATCCGATATGGGTTATCAATAATGACGGTACCATGAAAGCATGCAAAGAGGTTCCGCAGGAATTGCACGGACTTGACAGATATGAAGCAAGAGAAAAAATTGTCGGAATGCTTTCATATAACAACTTCCTGCTAAGAACAAGAGCCCATGAACATAATGTCGGAAAATGCCAGAGATGCGGAACAACTATTGAACCGCTTCTTTCCGAACAGTGGTTTGTCAAAATGGAACCTCTTGCTAAAGAAGCGATTGCAGCCGTTAAAGACGGAAGAATAAAATTTGTTCCTGACAGATGGGAGAAAAATTATCTCGGCTGGATGGAAAATATAAGGGATTGGTGTATATCCCGCCAATTATGGTGGGGGCATCAAATTCCCGCATACTATCATAACGAAACCGGTGAAATGGTAGTTGCAAAAGAAAATCCTGACCCTGAAAATTATACTCAGGACAGTGATGTATTGGATACTTGGTTTTCGTCAGGCTTATGGCCGTTTTCAACTATGGGCTGGCCGAATACAGACAGTGAAGATTTCAAAAAATTCTATCCTACAACCACTTTAGTTACGGGGTTTGATATTATCTTTTTCTGGGTTGCAAGAATGATTACAATGGGGTTGGAATTTACCGGAAAAGCTCCATTTTCAACAGTTTATATTCACGGTCTAATCCGCGATGAAAAAGGTCAGAAGATGTCTAAATCTAAAGGTAACACTATTGACCCTGTAAAAATTATTGATAAATACGGCTGTGATGCCTTGAGATTTACAATGACATCTCTGTGTACTTACGGTGGGCAGGATATTAAAATGAGTGAAGAAAGATTTGAATACGGCCGTAATTTTGCTAACAAAATCTGGAATGCTTCGCGTTTTGTATTGATGAACCTTGAAGGAGTCGATAACAAAGATATTGATTTTGCTAATCTTACGATTGCTGATAAGTGGATTTTGGACAAATTGAATAAAACAACAAAAGAAGTAAACGAAAATATTGAAAACTTCAGAATAGGCGAAACCGCACATATTCTCTATGATTTCTTCTGGAACTCATATTGCGACTGGTATGTTGAAATTGCCAAAATTCAACTTCAGGACAGCACTTTAAAAGCAAATACACAGCGTGTTTTAAGGTATGTTCTTGATATGTCTTTGAGAATGCTTCATCCGATTATGCCGCATATAACGGAACAGGTTTGGCAGCTGATTCCGAAAGCGGATTGCGAGTTGAGGGCGAACAGACTTGCAGAACTGCAAGGCTGTGCAGACCCGTTAAACGCGAGCAACCAATCAGCTGGGGCTCTTATAGTTGCACAATTCCCGAAATATAAGGATGAGCTGGTATTTTCTAAGGAAGCTCAGGAGATGGAACTTGTTTTTGAAACAATTACATCTTTGCGTAATCTTAGACAGAGCTTTAACATTTCACCTTCCGTAAAATTTGATATTGAAATTCGTGCAGAAAAATCGGAAAAAACAATTTTTGAAGAAATAGAAGCATACATTAAACGTCTTGCGAGAGTGGAAAATATATCTTATGCTGAAGAAACAGCTCCTGTTCCGCCAAAATCTGCGACGGCAGTTGTTTCCGCTTCAAAAATTATTGTACCTCTTGCTGATTTGATTGATTTGGATGCTGAAATTACAAGACAGCAAAAGAAACTTGATAAACTTACAGTAGAAAAAAAATCAATGCTGGGCAGAATAAATAATCCGAAATTTGTTGCTAATGCTCCAAAAGAATTGATAGAGCAGACAAAGGCAAGAGTTGAAGAAATAGAAATTCAGGAAAAGACAATTCTTGATTTGATATCTTCGTTAAAAGCTTAATTGTAAAATAATGTTAAATAAAAGCGGCGATTTAGGAAAAATTTTATTTTCACAGTATTTATATATTTGTAAATTGTAGATGTGTTAATATTTATTGAAAGGAAGATGGAAAATGTCTAAAATCACCCCTGTAAATATAAATTTTGCAGATCAGGCAAAACAGTTAGGAAGAAAATTTAAAAGTATACCTTTAAAAGATGGAGGCTCTGCCAAGTTATCATGGAATGATAATGCTTGTGACTGTGTAATTGTAAAAAATAATGAAATTACCGGCGGGCGTGGTGCTAGTGGTGCCCCTGAACATGTAAAAAATGAACTCGGTATTATTCTCAAGAAATTACAAAAATTGATTTCTCCCGAAACTAAAATCAACCTGTAAAAATGTTAATAAATTTAGTAAAGAAACAGAATATAATTTTTTATGTTCTGTTTTTTTATTCTGTTTAATATAAAATTTGGTAATACAACTAATATTAAAGGCTTCTGTCTGTAAAAGAAGTTTACAAAAACTTTACAAATATTTAAACATTTGTTACAATAGTCGCAAGGTTAATATAGTAGTGTCTTATGACAATGGAGTAAGTATGACATCAAAAGAATTAGACTTTGAAGAATTATTAAAACAGTACGATTACAATTTTCAAAAAGGTGATTTAGTCAAAGGCATCGTATGCGGTTACGACAGTCAGGGCGTTATGGTTGATATTGGCGCTAAAACTATAGCAGTTGTTCCGACACGCGAAGCTGTTGATAAGGATGAAAATATTGAACAAAAATTTGAAAAAGGTAAAGAATACGAATTTCTTATTATAAAGGAGGAAGACGAAGACGGTAAATTCCTTCTTTCCCGTAAAAAAGTTGATTTTGCTTATGCCTGGAAAGAACTTGAAAAAGCGAAAGAAGCTGATGAAACAATTCTTGGTAAAATTACAGGAATTGTTAAGGGTGGTGTTCTTGTTGAAGTTTCAGGAGTTAAGGGGTTTGTGCCTACATCGCAGCTTCGTGTTAAAGAAAGTGAACTTGAAGTTGGTTCTAAACTGGAATTAAAAATCCTAACACTTGATTCACAACAAAATAATTTTATTTTATCAAATAAAAAAGTTTACGATGATTCTGTAGTAGAGGCAAGAAAAAATGTGTTTTCTCAGATTGAACCCGGTCAGATTGTAAAAGGTGATGTCGTTCGAATTACAGATTTCGGGGCATTTGTAGATCTTGGCGGAATTGACGGTTTGCTGCCTTTATCGCAACTTTCATGGAGATGGATAGATCACCCGACTGATATCTTGAGCGTCGGGGATAAAATTGATGTTGAAGTTATTGCTGTAGACCATGATAAACAGCGTGTTTCTTTAAGTTTGAAAAATTTGGAGCCGGATCCGTGGGTTGAAGCTGAAAAGCAGATTAAAGAAGGCGATAAGGTTGAAGGTACTATCACGAGAATCAAGCATTTTGGAGCATTTGTAGAAGTATTCCCAGGTGTGGAAGCATTGTTACCGCATGCTGAGGTTGTTGAACTCCAGAATAAAAAAGATTGTATTTTGCAGGTAGGCGATAAGGTTGATACTTATATTTTGAAATTCAATCCGGCGGATAAACGTATCGCTTTGACAGTCAATGAAGAAAAATTCGGAGAAAAAGAATCTGAAAAAAGTGAAGAATAACATATAAAAATACTAAAGCAGAGAAACAGAACGCTTTTGGGCGTTCTGTTTTTGTTTTTATACCATTAATTATTACATATGTTACGAAATGTAAATATAAATTTTAAAATAGCTGAAACCCTTGTATAATGCCTCATAGGATAGGAAGGCGTACTGTCAATATTTTTTCCAAAAATTACTTTACTTATATATCAGAAAAACACGAGATGAGTATAACGGAACGTATGTGCAATTTTATTGTATTGTTTCAGAAAGGAGAATTTATGACTATTGATCCAACTAACAATGTTACAGGCAATCCCAAGGTAACTCAAGGCAAGCAGACAAATAAAAATGCTGCACTTATACCGCCGTCTGATAAAGCATTATTTTAACTTGGAAAGGGCGCACAAGCAGAACCTTTAAATAATTTGCCGAAAACTCCCGGTGAAATAACGGGCGGTGTAGTATTTGCTAAAGGAACTTTGAAAAATTTGGAAATAAAAGAGGTCCGCATTGAAGATGCTGATGGCACTTTTAAATCTGGAAAAAAAGAAAAAAAATATTGGGCTACACTGACGGATGATACTGTTGTAGTCTATTCCGAACAGGAACCATTGGAAGGTAAAAATGGAGAGTTAACTCCTCCGACAATTAAACGAAATAAAGACGGGTCAATCGATTTTAATGGCTTACGTCATGCCATAATTCTTGATACTAGCAAAAATGACAAATATAATATAATGGGATGTTCGGATACAGCTGTCGGTGCAGGGCTCGGAAAAGACAGCGATGTAATTAATGCTGGTCCCATCAAATTATCAGATGGTACAATTATAGGTAATGAGGAAATTTTTATAGATTATAACGAAGGTGATCAAGTTGCAGGTATGTATGCAGCTTCTTCCCCTGAGGTCCGGGAACACGATGGAAAGATAAAATTTACACAATATTATCAGGGTATGAAAGATATTCGTGAGGCTTATGAAGAAAATTATGAACACCTTGAAGAAGGGTTCAACCGTGCTACAAAGTCTTATGTAAATGTAACTGATGAAGTTTTTGTTGACGGTTACAGGATTAAAACTTCTCTGGATGGTAAAGAACAATGGTTCTATACCCCTGATGGGAAATCTATTTCAAAAGAAGAATTTAGAAATAGAGGTCTTTAATATAAGAAGCGGGACTTTAAGTCCCGCTTCTTAATGAAATTTATTATTATTTTTCCTCTAAATATATGATTTTTTCATCTTTGCTATATATATTTTTGAATTAATACCGTATAATTTTTATAGTAATGTTGACTTTACAAAAAACATCATTATAAAACATATTGTAAGGTAGAATTTTTTTGAAGGAGAGTGACCGCTATGGGTATGGCAGCTTCACAGGCAAGATATTTAGGATTAACTGCAAGAAAAACAAACGTAGAATATGAAGGACAGCAGATAAATCAGGCTCGTACTGCTCTGGCAAATCAGAGTGCAAATACATTTAACGAGCTGCTTGCTCTTGAAGTTCCGACAGCTCCGAGTACTCAGGATTATACCACATTGCAGTATTCTTATCAGGACGGAACATATGCGGAAACTATTACAAGTATGACTCCTATTACGGATGATCCGAATTACAATTACTTAATAACACATTATCATTATGCTGATGTATTTACCGGTATTCAAAACAAATTGGGAAATCCTCAGGTACTTCTGGGTACTGACAGCGTAAAAAATACTATTCCACAGGCTGATGTTGCTTATGATGACCAGCAGGATATATACACGGTAAATGGAACTGTTCTTCAAAATTATGATTCGCTGGTTGAAGAACAAAGGAACAATTTTGAAAGAATTTGTCAGGATTATCCTGATTTACGTAACGAAGATCCTACAAATATCTTTGTGTATACGGATGCAAACGGTAATATGAATTTTACAACACGTACAGAATTGGATAATGCTATTGCAGGAACTGCTGATGCCGGTTCTTATTCTGTTCAATCCGGTGTGCCTACGTATGTCGGTAATTGTGAGGTATCAACCTATGACCCCACAGATAGTGACCAAAAAGCTGCATATGATGAAATATGTAAACAGTTCCCTAATGAAAATTTTGCTTCATCACAGGGTATATATACATGGGAATATCAGGGCAGAAGATATTTTGCAAGTATTGAAGATTTAACGGCCTCTGCAATATCTGCTCCTGATGTATCAAAACCTACTGAAAATCAGGACAAGTTAACAGCATATTATGCAGAACCTGTAGAAACAAAAATTGAAAAAACACAGAGAGCATTTGTTGATTTAGATGAATCGGGTCGACCCCAGTCTATCAGATATGAAGATTCAACAGCTACTTATGCGTTAAATACAGAAACAATTACGGATGAAAATGCTTATCAGGATGCAATGAACCAGTATAATTATGATATGCAGGTTTATGAAAAGGCAATTGCTGATATTAACGCAAAAACAGAAAGAATACAGGAACAGGACAGAACTCTTGAATTGCGTTTAAGACAGCTTGATACAGAACAAGAGGCTTTACAAACAGAAATGGAAGCAGTGCAGAAGGTTATTGAAAAGAACATTGAATCTACATTCAAAACTTTTGAATAGTATAATTAGAATAGTAAGAGGTTTTATATGTCATACAAAAACGACAGTTACTTGGTAATAGCAAACAAATTCGGCTCGGCAAGCAGTGATGCGAAAGCTCAGTTATGGGAAACTTATGACCAGCTTAGAGATTTAACGGTTTCAGGAAACGGTTTGGGTTCAGGTTTTGGTATGACAGGCGGTTTCTTATATAATCTTGCCAGTTTGCTTGCTCCGTCCTCATTTGCGGCTGTTTTTGGGGCATCCGAATCAATGAACATTCCCGGAACATCTTATGCATCAACTTTTAGCGGCGGTTCTTCTTATGGTATTGATTCTTTATACAACTATTCGGGTTTCCCAAATGGTGCAGCACCAATATCCTGGGGGCTTGACGGTTATGCAACAGGCGGAGCTTCTTCAATTGTAAGCGGTTGGGGAACTGATAGCGGAGTTGCTACAGGTTATGCATCAGGCATAGGCGGTATTGCAGATGTTGCAAGTGCTGCCGCATACGGACTCGGGGCTGTTAACGGTTATGGCTTTTCCATGAAAAATTTAGTGCTTCCCGTTGCCGGTGTGATTTCAGGATGGGGCGGTATAATGCAGGCTGCTGCACCTTATTTGGGTGAATACGGGCTTCCTGCCCTTGTTATGGGAAACTTAATGCAGGGGACTTCATCTGCAGCTCTGGCTGCCTACCAGAATGTTACGGGGAATATTACGGCGAATGCTGATACAATACTTTCAAATAAGGTTCGTAACATAGAAACAGTGTGTAAAATGCTTGACACTCAAGGTGATGTCGTCAAAAAGATGCTCAAAGAGTCTATTGAAGGCGACAGTAAAGCAATTCAAAACTTGTAAAATAATTTTACAAGTTTTTTATTTTATTAAAGTTTTATCTAAAATTGTCCGTAATAAGAAAAGGTAGACAAAAATACTTTAGGCTGCAAATAGTTAAGACATGTTAAGCAAATGTTACCAAACATGGCAATATTTGATTTCAAATTGTTTTAATATACATGTAGGTCTAAAGTGTAAGGAGAAAAATGCTTCGTGATACTTTAGAGATGAATATAAAAAGATTATTTGATTTCTTGATATATTCAAAAAACTTTCTGATAAGAAAGAATCCTATAAAAGCAATGGCAAATTCATTTGTTGAAGGATTAAAAGAATTCTTAACAATGAACAAGAAACGAAAGATGGCTCAGTATAGATTAAACTATCACCGCCATCAGTTTCAAAAGATGGAACAGTTGATTGCAGAAAACAATCAGCACGCGTTTCTCAGAGGCAGCCATCTCAATGAAACAAGATAAGGGAAAAATAAAATGGGATTAGTCAACTCGCAAATCAGATTATTGTATCTTCAACAAACCAGGTTAGATCTGGAATATAAAATAATGTTGATTACCCAGGCAAAAATGGGGTTATCAAAATCAGTCAGTGATTTGATGGAAGTCGGTAATGATTTTGATCCTGATTCTCCGACAACCAAAATGCTTCAGCAGCGGCAGGCGAAATTAAAAGTTCTGGAACAAAAACTGGATGCCCAGATGCTTTCATATCAATCAAGATTGAAAATGATAGATGCGGAATATCAATCCTGTCAGGGTATGATAGATAAAAACATTCAATCATCGTTTACATATAGATAAAAAAAATCGGTTAGAAATAACCGATTTTTTTTAGATATTTGTTTGTATAAAAAGACTTATTATATCATTTAGAGCTGCGTATTGTTTTTGCAGTTTTTGCGATTGCCTTTCAAGAACACCGATTTGTTTTTTGTATTCCATAATTGATGTCTGGCATTCTCTTGATGAATTATTCAGGCTTTCTTGAACCTGCTGGGCTTCCTGCAGAACACTTTTCATTGAAATGCCGAGAGCCTCCATGGTTTGTTTAATAATCTGTGCTCCGGTTTGTTTGGAAACACCTGCGGGGAGCTGATTTATTAACTGCTTTAAAACGGCTATATTTGTCGGTATTTCAAAACCATCCAGATTAGAGGCAAACGAATCATTCATTGAATTTTGCCGGGTAAAAGGCATATCTCCTGATGCTGTAAATTGGTTATGTACTTCCATTGTTTCATCAAAGTGTGGATGAAGCTCTTCTTCATGGTGATATTCTGATGACATTTCAGGCTCATCATTTACAAATTCTATATCAGAACTGTTATTCGGAAGACTGTCCGTATCTGCCGGATTATCAACTACACTTTGAATTTCTATATCTGATTGCTGTTTCAGCGCTTCAACAATTTTTTTGCCTACGCCTTCTGTAATTCTGTTACTTACCATCGTTTCCCTCTTTCAGATTTGATTATAATATAGCAAAGAAATTATTTCAAGAAATTCATAAAATAGTTACGAAATGCTAAGAAAATATCAAATTTGCATTATAATGATATAATAAAAAAAAGAAAGGAAAGTTTACAGAGCAAAACAGGTGCGAGGGATAAGGAGAAGCCAAGTTAATTAGTAATGACGGCAGTACCCGAGAGCATTGACAGTGAAAAGCGATAACACGAAAAATCAAAAGTTAAATGCAAACACAATAAAAGCGCCTCTAAGATAGACGTAAGCTATGGTATAAAGATGAAAAGACGAGCATTTATCAGTGTATATGACAAAGTAGGTTTAATAGAATTCGCGAAAAATCTTGTGGAAAAGTTTGATTATGAGATTGTCGCTCCGGGTGAAACTTTTCAGGTTTTAAGAAATGCTGATATTGAGGTAATTGATGCGTCTGAATTTTCAAGTACTTCGGGAATTTTGACGGCAGAATATAATGCGTTAAGCGAAACTCTTTTGGCCGCTGTGCTTGCAAACAGTAATGATTCAAGGCTTTTGAATGATTTGGAACGTGCGGCGATAAAACCTTTTGATATGGTTGTTGTTAATTTGTGTCCGTTTGAAAAACTTGCACTGGAATCAAATGATATGGATGAGGTTATATCTAAAATTGATATTGCCGGTGTTACTCTTTTAAGGGCAGGTGCAAAAAATTATAAAAACGTAACTGTTATTACGGATAAAATTGATTATTATGTAGCTTTGAATGCTAATGAATTCGGAAGGCTCAAACTTGCAACAAAAGCTTTTTATATTACATCTAATTATGACAGGGCTGTTTCTTCTTTATTTGCCGAACAATCGGGAGATAAACCGTTTAAAACATTTTCTCTTGAAAAATTAAGAGATTTGCAATATGGCGAAAACCCTCATCAGAAAGGTGCAGTTTATAAAACGGGCAAGATGGTTGATTATGAAGTAGTTAATGAAAAAGAGCTGACTTTTAATAATATTTTAAATGTGACAGAAGCTGTAAATATGGTTAGTGAATTTTACGATGTAAACTGTGTTGCAATCATAAGACATACAAAACCATGCGGCGTTGCTCTCGGGCGTTCTTTATATGAAGCTTATACAAAGGCCTTCGACTGTGATCCGGTTAGTTCTTTCTATGGTGTTGTAGGTTTTTCCAAACCTGTTGATGAAGAAGTGGCAAAACATTTGAATTCTATGTCTGTTGAAGTCATTGTTGCACCTGACTACGAAGATAGGGCAATTGAACTGTTTAAGGACAATCCTGATATTAAACTTGTGAAACTAAAAACTTCTTTGAAGGAATATAGGCGGCTTACTGTTGAGGAAATTATTCTGACGCCATTCGGCGCGCTTGTTCAGGATAGGAACAACAGCGAGCTTGATAAAGACAAGTTTAAAGTTGTAACCAGAGAAAAACCTTCTCCAGAGCAGATTGAAGATGCAGTTTTTGCATGGAAGGTTGTAAAACATGCCAAGACAAATTCTGTTGTAATCGCAAGGGATTTCAAGGCTGTTGCTATTGCTCAGGGGCAGACAAATGCAATTACTGCAGTTGAACATGCTCTGAATTATGCCTGTGACGGTTCTAAAGAAGCAGTTCTTGCCTCTGACAGCGTTTTAACGGCCGAAGATTGTATATATTCTGCAGTACAGTCAAGAATAAGCTTAATCATTCAGCCGGGAGGTTCAATAAAGGATCAAAGTCTTATAGATGTCTGCGATAAATACGGTATTGCAATGATTACAACAGGCATTAGAAATTATAGACAATAATTATTTCATATCTGATTTAATTTTTTCTTCAAGACCTTGATAATGGCTTAAAACGCTTTCAAGGTCTTTGTAGAATAATTTTTGTCCGTGGTCATTAATTTTTGTCAGGCATGGCCCGTCTATTGTTTCATCAATTTCTGCAGGCTGCGGGATATTATGTTTAATAACTTTAATTTTAGTTCCCTGCAAAACCGCCATAAGCCAGAACCAGATGTCATCATTAGTCGGACAAAGCGTTTTAAAAAGGTTTTCATCCGTTATATCTTTGTATAAACAGTGTGGCGGGTAGATTACTCCGCCGACACCGCAAAGCTTGTTTGCAAAGGACGGATATTTGTAATATTTTTTCCCGCCGGCTTTGGCTTTAATTTTTCCGTTTTTGTAAAATATTTTTGTACATCTGTGGCAGTGAATGTATTGCGGGTGTTCCCTGTATGAATTATACAAAAGTTCAAGCATATTTCTGTCGTAATAAATATCATCGTCAACAGTAACTATTAAGTCATCCGAAAATTCTTTGTATGCGGGAATAAATTTTGTATATGATCTTATATCCTTACACCACTTTATTGTAAGTCCGTATTCTTTCAGTTTAAGCAAATCTTCCGGCAAATCAGCTTCTTTATTAGGGAATTTGTCGTCTCCAAGCCAGAGAATAACCATATCTGGTTTTAAAGTTTGATTAAGTAGCGAGCAGATTGTTTGGCTTACGTATTTAATTCTTGCCGGAAACGAAGTCAGAGAAATTATAATTTTTTGTTCTCTTTTTTCTTTAGTAACGCCTGATGAAGTAATGCGGGCCGGTTTATAACTTTTGCCTGCACGGTACTCAAATTTCATACCAAGAATTGTTATAATCCTTCTTCTTCCGATTTTTTCTTTTTTAAAAAGCTTCATTATAATCCTTTCTTTTCCGGCAGAACAAGCATATTTCCCATTTCAAGATCATATTTTTCAGGCTTAAATTTGTCTGTTCCGCTCATTGATGTGAAGGTCATTTCTCCGAAATAAATTTTTCCGTCAACGTTATAAAAATCAACCCTTACAAATGCAAAATCTTTGCATAATTTTTTGGCAAGTTCAATCATTTTATCGAGATTTTGCGGCTTTGGAATTTTGTTTTTTGATACCGGATAAGTCATCATAAAAGGCTGTAAATTCCAATTTAAATCATAAATATTTTTTGTGTGCTCGGAATATCGTCCGCAGTCAACCCATACAAATTTGGGTTCTCCGTTAAAGCAGATTATTTTGTAATCATTAAGCTCGCCTTTGCTGTCTGCCATATATTTTTCTGCAATTATTTTGGGTTCAATACCCCTGTACTGAAGTTCAAGACCTGCTTTAAAAGCATAGTCCCTGTGCATCCATTTATCAAATTTCTTTTTTGCTTTAATTTTATTAAACTTTGTCTTATCCTTAACAATTATATTCCAGTGTGAGCCGTGATTAGCTTTAAGGACAAATTTTTCGGGAAGTTTGTCAAAATCTATTTCATCAAAACTATTCCATACCCCGAGCAGCGGAATTAAGTATTCTTCTCCAATCTGCTCTTTAATCCATTCTCTGACACGATATTTGTCCGCGAGTTTTGTTTTTAAAGGAGAATTGTCATACAGCTTTAGCCACTGTATTTTTTCATTGAATGTTTTGGGATTATCAAGATCTAAAATTTTTCCCGTGCGTTTTTTATACCATTTTTTTAAAATTTCCGGAAAATCTTTTTCGCATTTGTTTCTTGCAAATGAAAGAACAAATCCGCCGAATTTAATCCTTAATCCTTCTCCGTACTTTATTTTTTCTATAAAATTAAACATCTCTCACCTATTCAATTTAAATAATTATATTCCGGCAAATGTGCACTGTCAAGCAAACATAAACATTTCTAAAATTTAATATTGCAAGAGAATTTTGTTGAATGTATTATGTAATTGCGAATTAAGATTTTTAAGAAAGAGGCGGGATATGGAAATTAAATCATGGGAAGATTATTTTTTGGACCTTGCAAAAACCTGTGCAAGCAGATCTAATTGTATAAGAGCTCAGGTAGGGGCTGTAATTGTAGGTGATGATAAAAAAATTAAAGCAACAGGCTATAACGGAACACCATCAAAAGTAGAGTCATGCTATGAAAGAGGTGAATGCTACAGAATTAAACATAATATTCCGTCGGGAACAAGATATGAAACCTGCCGCTCAATTCATGCGGAACAAAATGCTATAATTCAGGCTGGGCAAGACAGATGCAAAGGTTCTACAATGTATATCTGGGGACATAATTTTATTTGTATTCTGTGTAAAAGATTTATTGTTCAATCGGGTATAAAAGATGTTGTTTTGAGAAAAGATGAAAATTCTCCTGTTTTGCATGTAACGGTTGACGATATAAGACGTGAACTTGAAGAAGAATAAATATTATGTTATAATGTATCTGTTGCAAAAACCGGAGGATGAGCTAATGGGGGGGGGGTAAGAAATATTAAGAATCTCGAGGGGGTGGGGGGCATTTTCGGTTTAGTTAGATGGCAGGAAGCCCGGAAGGCAAGATGGCAGG
>CALUUR010000040.1 GCA_944324015.1 Candidatus Gastranaerophilales bacterium | reverse complement strand
ACACGCGGTATGGAAGAATACAGAGGTTTTCCCGAATTTATGAAAGCTGTTGAAAAATTACAGAAAACAAGGCCTGATTTGCAGGTTATAATCGTCGGAGAAGACAGAGTTTGTTACGGGCGACGTTTAATAAATGATACTTTTAAACAAAAAATGTTAAGAGAACTGGATTTAGATTTATCTAGAATTCATTTTGTCGGGAATTTATCTTATCCTGAATATATAAAACTACTGCAGATTTCAAGGTGCCATGTTTATTTGACTTATCCATTTGTTTTGTCGTGGTCGTTACTTGAAGCTATGTCTGTCGGCTGCAGTGTTGTTGCATCTGATACAACACCGGTAAAAGAAGCTTGTAGGTTGGGGTTTCTACCCCAACTAATAAATGTAATGTAAAAAATTTCTCATATATCATATCATTTAATATATAATTATATCTATGAATTACAGGCGTGTTTTTGTTCAGAATAGTTATGTTCATATAATTATTGTTGCATATAAACGAAAAAATATATTTATTAATAATATTGAATTGTTAAGACTGGCATTTAAAAATGCAAAACGATTTTTTAAGTTTGAAATTGTTGCAATATGTGTTCTTCCTAATCATATACATGTAATATTAAATCCTGAAAATATTAAAGAATATCCTAAAATTATTGCATCTATAAAATACTATTTTTCAAAAAATTATAATGTTAAAGTAGAAGCTCCAACCTGCGGTTATCAAAATAAAGGTGAAAAGGGAATATTTCAACACAGATTTTTTGAACACACAATTCTGTCAGAAAGTGAATTAAATAATCAGATTGATTATATTCACTATAATCCCGTAAAGCATGGATTGGTCAAATATGTAAAAGATTGGAAATTTTCCTCTTTTCATAATTTTGTAAAAAAAAATTATATGAATATGATTGGGGCAGTATAAAAGATATTAAAAATTTTATGGATTTGAATTTTGAATAGCTGTTTGATTCAGAGCAATTTCTTTTTTCAAATCGTCTATGAATTCGGGCTTGTACATAAAACCCAGATGTGCACCGTTGCTGAAAAGCAGGGTCTTTTTGCCGGAGTAAATTTTTAATTTTTTTAACTGTGATTGATTTACAAGATAATCGTCAAGTGAGTGATATATTTTGTAGTTATTACTGTTTTGTAAAAAATCTGTCAAAGAAAGCAGACTTGTGTCGTTGCTCAAATCGTTAAATGTTTTGTAATCCGTATCAAGAAGATATTTTTGAGCGTAATTCCTGTAATTCATATTGTTAATTGTTTCGTAAATATCCGTTTTTTTATTTGATGGTGTTTTTTCTAGCGTAAAGATAAGGTCAGACAATTTTTGATGCATTATAAAGCCGGTAATAATCTTTCCTTCTTCTTCTGAAAACGGAAGTATTTCAAGGTTTATATCCTGATTGTTTTCTTTCATATCAAGCAATTGAATAATTTTGGCAGCAGTTATTGCAACTCTGTTTTTTAAATCATTAGGGTTTTTACTCCATTCCTCGCTGTTTTTGTCGACTTGCTCCATTGCATATAAAAGTTCAACAGGCGGACAGACTGAAATATATTTTGTTATGCCAAGCGTGTTTTCTTTATATTCTTTGTCTGCAAGAAAAAGTGTTGTTAAGGCTCCGAAAGAGGTTCCGAAAAGCATTTTCTCCTTAAAAGTACAGTTGTATTTTTTTTCAAGTTTGTCAATGATTTTTGCGGTTGTAAGTTTCAAATATTCTGCATCCTGATGAGGTATTCCGGGTTTGTAAGAAACCGGCATGCTCTTAACAAATTCCCATTGGAAGTGGCTTCCCTGAATTATGACCGAATATCCCGCGTCATAGAAAATTTTTGCGAAAATAACAGAATGTTCCGACATTATGCCTTCGCCGATTGAGGGGTAAATTATTGCAACAGGCGAGTTTTTGTCTTTTTGCATAATATATCTGAACTTGTAGTTTTCTTTGTCAGGTGTAATATTAACCGATGAAGTTTTTATTTTTTCTGCAAAACTTCTGTTCCATATTGAAAGTTCATTCCACATTGACCTGTGAATTTCAGGTAAAGAGAATAAAGCCGTTCGCATTGAATCAACAACAGGGTTTTGCGGGTTATAATCAAATAAAATTATATCTGCCATCAGCTTTGAATTATTTGCATTGTAGCTGTTTAACACAACGTTATCTATATTTGAGCCGCATTGAACAATATCTGTTACTGTCAGTTTGCCATCGTGCTCTTTTTTCTCCGGTTCATTTTGTGCTTCTATTAAATCTTGTTTATGTTCCACAAATTCGGGGACTTCATAATTATTTTCCTGCGGCTCTTTTATTTCTTTAAACGCTTTTTCAAGGATTTCTTTTCTGTCGTAATTATGGTATTTTATATAGTTATCTATCCCGTAGGCTTTTTTAGCTATATCGTAAGGGTCTGCATAAGTCGATTCTATCATTTTAATAAAAGGTTGAATATAAGAAGTTCTGTTTACGGTCAAACCTGCTTTTACCATTGCAAGCACAGGTGTTGCGACATAGGTTGTGGGATTAAGCGAGATATCAAGCAGTTTCCCTGCCGCACCTCTGGGAGTTGTCCCTGATATAACCGGAAGTACAATGTAAGAACCTGAATTACATTTGCATTTTGTGAGAGCCTGTTCCATATCTTCCGTTGACGGTTCTATTTTGAAATATCTTTTTGCAGGGTCAAACATTCCTCCGATTCCGATGGTTGTATTTGTCAAAAATCTTGCTGTTTCTTTTCCGCAGGTTTTGAAATCGCCCTGAATAAGATTGCTCACAAGTCTTTTGGGATATTCGATATTGCGGTATGCGCATTGAATGCGTTCAATACCATATTCCGGCAGAATGGATGACCACAGAACATGAACAGGCCTTATTGCATATTTGTTTAATCCGAGGTTAAATGCAAATATTTTTCTGTTCATTTTCTCAAATTTGTCGGGGCCCAGATATTCATAGGCATAATCAGGATATTTGCTCTGTTGTCTGATGAGTTCTTCTGCATTGCTGAAATTTGTGCTTAAAATAATGCACAGTAAAATTATTATAATTTTATATCGTTTTATCATTCTCTCCCCTGATTGATTTGGCAAATATATTTATATTTTTGAAAATTTAGAGTTAAACTTCATTACTCGTCAGGGTATTTTTTGTATTAATTAAATACAAAAAAGGCTTTCAGTTTGTGAAAGCCTTTTCAATTTTTTATGTTTTTCTTCTTCAGTAAGCTGAATTTCTCTGCTATAAGCCCAAAGCGTATTTGTTGCTTACAGAGATCATATTCATTGCATTAAAAATATTCTGTTGTGTGTTTGTAATAGAGTCTGCCTCATCTGAAATGCTTGCAAGTTGTGATTGATATTCCTGAGCCGCTTTAATTTTCGACGGATCACCTGTATCCATCATTGCCTGAATTTTATCGGCGATATTGCCCGTAATATCATCCAGTGTATCATCTGATGCCACTGTTACGCCAACTTTTGCGGCAAGTTCTTTAGCTTCAGATATCAGCTGTTGTTCTGACGAATTACCTCCTTGTTGCTGTTGTTGTGAATTTTGTTGGTGTTTTGTTGCTTCTGCCTGCGCAATAAGCTGCTGCGCCTGCGCTTCGGAAGTCACTGAAGAGGGGTCTATCCCGAGGGCTTCCAGTTTCATTTTTGTGGAAGAACTCAACTCCTCACTTTTGTATGCAGACACGGCCATTGATTGTGTACTGCTTATAGAACTGATTGACGACATACCCATATCCTTTCTATGCTTACTACTCTTTTAACGTTTTTTTTGAAAAAGTCAATCAATTTTTCATATTTTTTTTTACGGAATTTTGAATTAGAAACTTTAGGATTTTGTGTATATTTTTTACATTTCTTAAATTAATTTGGATATAAGCGGTCAAAATTATTCATAATTCTATGTTTGTAATATAATTTGAAAAGGAGTATATTATGAGAAAGATATTTTTACTGGTTTCTATAATCTTTATTGCGGCATCTTCGTGTTTTGCAGCCAATTACATTAAAGTTGAACCGCAATTTTTGACCTCTGTTCAGACAAAAGATTATGAACAAATTAATGAAACTCTTGCAATTGTGTTCAGTAAAATCAGGTCTGAGATAAGTACTAAAAAATATCCGAAATATTATCATGATTTTACTCTTATTAAAGATGACGGGACTCAAAGTAAAGCATTTCATTATGTAAAATACGGTAATGCCGAATTAATTTATACAAATGATACAAATGAATTAAAATATGTGTCTTTTCGTCGTCCCGAGCTGCAAAAATGCAGAATTATTTATGATTATCCTGCCGGAAAGCTTTATGCCGTGCAAATATTTATTTCTGATAATGATTATTACATTTTTGGCTCGGATGGAAAATATGTTGATTATACCCCTTATGTAAAAGAGGTTAATGAAAAGGTTATAAAAAGCTGGAGGGTTCCGCCCAGAAAGAAAATAGATGTTCTTGCCAGAGGACAAAAAGATTTGCTTGTTCAAATGGCCGTTACTGTCGGTAAAGACGGGCAGGTAAAAAAATGCAGAATTTTAAAATCTTCCAAAATAAAAGAACTTGATGACAATGCAGGAGCTGCAATTAAAGCTGCTGCTCCGTTTAAACCGTTCCCGCAAAACTTTTTTAATGAAGAACTTGTTATTACATTAAACTTTAATTTTAGTTTATAGTAATTTCGTAACTGCCATTTTCTATAACAAATTTCATCCGGATTGTTTCTCCGTTGTATTCGGAAGGCGGCGGTAAATATTTCGGAACACTCATCAGCATATAATAAACAACATCATTCAAAGTTTTGTTATCTGATTCGCGGGTAAATTTTCTGTTTATAAGTTTGCCTGTTTTATCTACGGAAAAAGAAATTTCACAGGAGCCTGAGCCCTGAACAGTTCCTGCCGCGAATTTTGAAAACAATGCCGCACGTAAATCCCCTTTATACTTTAACATTGCTGGGCTGTTTGGATTATAAGAAGGTTTTGTAGGTTCTACCACCCGTTTAGGCTGTTGTGTAACCTCTTTTTTTTTAGAAACAGGAGGAGGATTATAGACTATTTCATACTCAGCAGGTTTTGAAACAGACTGGTTCAAAGAGTTTTTTTTTACTGAATTCTGAGCTGGTTTACCTGATAAAAGCCCGTCAGATTTATCCGGTGAAGATGTAAGAGGAATTGGTTCTGTTCTGTTTATAACTTCAGGTTGTAATGGTTTGGGGACGTATGCCGGCGTGTCATTCCATATCTTGTCAATATCCGGAATTGGTGCCGTAACTGCCGGTTTTGTAGTTTTTGGCACTGAAGGCGCTTTCTTCCAGCCTGATTTGACAGGTATAAGCCATACAATAACAGAAATTAGAATACATAATACAAAAAACAATTTTGATACAAGCTCTGATTTTTGTTCTAATGTCATGCTTTTTCTTTGCTGCGGTATCTTATCTTCTATATACTCGAAGGTATTATTTCCGCATTCACAGTATTCAACTTTTGTTTTATATTCGGTTTTACATTCTCTGCATCTGTACATAACAATTTTATCCTAACACAAATAAGCCGATTTTATAAACTGCAAACATAATAATCATTATTAAAAGCATAATAATGATTATTGCTGTCTGCCTTATTATATTAAAATTCTTTTTTGCCTGTATAAATTTTATGGCAAATGGTATTTCTAATATTGTAAAAATTGTCATACATAAAATTTTAAACAACTACTTACTCCTTACAAAAATTATATTTTCAAGTTTAATTCTTTTATGCATTTGAGGTTTTATATTTATAATCAGTGCTGTTGCAAGACTGATTATAAATATTGTAACTATAGAAATAACCGTAATTTTTGTTATATTCATCAGTAAGTTATCCTTTCATAATCCGAGTAGTTCTCGGGAGATGCATATATTTCATGCGTTCCTATTGTAAAACCGCCTATGAAAATGGTCGAAGTCCTTCTGGAACCACGCGGGAATTTTAATATGGGTTTGCGCTGAAGATTTGCTATCGCAGGTTTTACCCTGTTTCTGGCAGCATCCATATAGTTTGGATTAGAGCATTGAACTTTTATATTGGAAATATTCCCGAATTTGTCAACAACAAATGTAAAAGTAAATAATGTTCCAAGAGGAGCATAGTCAATTTGTGCATCTTTCATAATCCTGTTTTGCAGGTTGCTTCGCCATCGGTTCCAGGCTATAATTTCTTCCTGCTCCGTCATATATGGATTTTGATTTGTTTTTTCCTGCTGCTGCTGTTGAATAGTATTTTTTACAGGTTTTTCCAGTTCAACAGGTTCTTCCTGTGCTGCCTGTTCTATAATTTGTTGTAAAAGTTCAAGCTGTGAAGTTGTATCAGGGGTATTTTTTTGAACTGATTTTCTTTCTTTTTTCCCAATTTTTTGAGGTTCAGGAGCGATATATTTTGTTGTATTTTCAACTGTTTGTTCCTTGACCTCAACAATTTTATTTTGTTGTGTATCCTGTGGTGCTGTTTTTGCCGTTTGTGCTACAGGTAGATTTTTTGTATCAATTGTATCGCTGATTCTTGTCAGCTTAAAGTGTTCATCTTCGATAATCATGGGCTGATGCATATCAGGATGAATTTTTATTGTGAAGATGGTTAGCAGTATAAATAAGATAATTGTAATTACTTTTAAAAAATTCATAATTAATCTTTATCTACTTTTGCAAGTAACTCATCGCAGGCATAAATATCAAATTTTGTCTGGCTCAGCATCATTGTTTCTGCAATCAAAAGCGCTGTCGGAACAAGGGCTGCAACCAAACTTAAGAATATACCCTGCATATCTCCGCCAATTTCTGTCATAAAATAAGAAACGTTCATCGCAAATTCAATAAATATGATTGCACAGGCAATAGAAAGCGAACGTGTTTTTTCGGAATTCAGCCTTCTTACACCTTCAAGTCCGTAAATTGTAACACCGTGGTGCTGATAATCTGAAAAACCGTCCTGTTTAATTACCTGTGATCCCTGAACTTTTTTAGTACAGAAAAATGCATTTACAAACGAGAAGAATGCAAAGATAATTAAAAAGGTTGCCAGCACCAGAAATACAGGACTTATCCTTAACCCTGAAATCCTTACCCACCCTGCTGCTTCAGGGAAACACATTGCAAGAGTATTAGAAACTCCATAAGCAAGAAACGGCGCAGTTAAAATTCCGACAACGGTTTCTCCCGCAGATTTTAATTGGAGATTAAACATTTTATCTCTTATGTATTGAAGTTTTGAGTTGCTTAAATTGTTTATATATCGTTCAATCCACTGTCTGTAAGATTTTATAACACTTTCAAAATCTTCTCTGTATTCGTACTTGTCGAGTGTCATTGTCCACTCTGTCCCGTTGCATTTAAAGTATCCGCAGCTTATTGCAAGAACTGCCATTATGCCCGCAAAAAAGAATGAAATAAATATTGCAAATGTCATAAAATCATTTAAATTCATATAATAAACAAGGTTTACAACATAAATTCCGAGCACAAATATTAATGAAAAAATCAGCATAAAGCTCTGTCCGAGTTTGGCGGATTTGGACATTTCTTTTTGTACGTTGCTTTGCAGATAGAGGTAAATCCCCTGTTTTAAAAGCAGGCATATACCATAGATTAATATTGTATAAATTCCCCATACTTTTATGTTTGTCGGCAGGTGAAGGAAGTTAGCTGATTCTTTAATTTCAAGTCCCATAAGATAATTTGAAACTCCGAATGCGCAGACCATTGCACTGAAAAACATTGCAATATGAAGAAAAATACTTGTTTTAGAGTTTGTCGAAAGTTTATTCTTTAAGTCATTTATATGAAATGCAACCTGTTTAATTATTGCAACACGTACATTTTCAAGGTCTTCTTTCTGCTTTTCGAGTTTAACTTTTGTAACCGCGTTCACATCTTTTCCGTAAAGCCCTCTGATATCTTCTTCCGTTAAATCTTCTTTTCCGATTGAGGTAACTGTTTTTGTATGTACTGTTTGAGCTTCTTCAAGTAATTTTACGCTTACAAATTCTTGGGAGTCTGCAAACATAAGTTTACAGACATTTTTAACCTCAACTCTTTTTATCGGCTGGCCCTTGAAGAGAATTTTGTCGCTTTGAAAAGTGTTCATAATAATACATTTGTTTTCACCTGCATTATATTGAAGTGTCAGCAAAATATCATATCCCGGATTAATAACTACATCACATCCCGGGTTTGTACCGACATTTATTACATCTTTATTAAATACCTTTTCGCCTGATGAAGTTGAAATTATTACTGCCATTTTCTTTTTTATCCTCTTTAATATTAATTTTTATCTGCCTATTGCGTGAAGAAATCTTCTTATAGATTTATCAATATTCTGTTCCGGAGAAACTATCAAATGTTTTTCTCCTAAAACGGGTGTCAATTTTTCTTTTACAAGATCAAGCTTTGCCGGATGCGCGTCCAAAAACATCATTGAAATCTCGGGTGTATATTTTTTTACATTCTGAACATTTTCGGGCAGAATATCCCAGTTAATTTGTTTTTCTATTGCTCCTTCATTTTCAAGATCGCCTATAACGACAACAGCAGGGACATATCCGTTCTTTTTCATAGAAAGTGCGTGGGAGAATGCTTTTTTTAGCCCAACACCGTACGCTGTACCGTAATCTTGTGCGTCATACTGGGTGAAGGCATCCATTGATTTTGTAATGGTGCTTCCATTCATCGGAGAGCCTTCATATATTAGATAAGCATCCTCTGATACCCTTAAAATTTTTATCTGATCTTCAGGATCAAGAAGGTTGCAAATTTGCCTTAAAGTCTTTTTCTGTTCCGGCAGGCGTCCTTGATTAGAGGCAGATGAATCTATTACAAAAATTACCGCTGCGGGATGAAAATCATCTACTTTAATTTGTTTTAACCCCGCCCAGATAAATTTTAATGCAACCGAAAGTACAAGAATTATTAAACCTAATGTGACTAACCTTTTATTTAACTTCATAAATAAAATATACCATATTTTTGCGATATCTGCAAATGGAAATTTTATGTATTAAAAAAGGGGCAATCGCCCCTTTTTAATATTTTAATATTATTATTTTTGATATTTTTTTATTAAGTTAGATATATCTTTATCTGTCCAAACCTTTTTTGATAAATCTGGATTGAATCTCAATTCCTTATAAAATTTATCAAGGTCTGCTTTAGCGAGTTTTTTTGTCTCCACTGCTTTCATAATTTTATCAATATTTTCAAATTTGGTAATTTCTTTTGTGGTTAATGGTTTTTGCATAATTTTATTATTTACTTTTGTTTGCGGAACTTCGCCTCTGAAAGCTTTTCTTACATCAACCATTATTTCATCCAGTTTTCTTTGAAGATTATTATTTGCTCGCGTATATTTTTTTAACAGATATTGAGCATCAAGTTGATTTGCTAATTCTACGCCTTTTTGTTCGTCAAATTCTATATGATGTCTTGTTGCCTGACCAATTTCTAGATCACTTTTTACTTTTCCGCCTTTGCGTGACATACCTGCAGCAATATCTTTTCCGTCTGCGACTTTCCCGCCGTCTATAAATCCGTTAGCCTGCAATGTTTTCCCTCCGTCTATAGAAGCACGGTATTTTACAACAGCTTGTGATGAACCAGGATTTGTGATTGATACAGCTCCCTGCCCGACAACTTCTTTGCCGTCTCTTAACCTCAGACCTGCAATTGCGTAGTTTGATTCTGCTTTGTAAGCTAGATCAAGTTTTGGATTTTTAAGACTGTTCAAGGTTGCGTGGACAAGTCGTTTTGCATTTTGGTTTTGGTTACCGAGAGCTTCTATCTGTGTGCGTCCCAGAGTGATTCTGCCTGCTGCCCCTTCTGTTTTAGGCAATGATCTAACAATTTTGCTCATAATTTTTCCGATTGTCATAATAATTTTTCCCTTTCCGTATTTTGACTTTTTCTATAATTTCGTTAATTGATAAGTGTGATTTGTATGAATGTGATTCCTCATTTGTTTTGAAAACCGATTTTCCCTTACTCCTTTATAAAAACAACCGGTCAATAAAAATTGTCAAAATTTATGAACTTAAAAGTATAAATTAGCTAAATATAGAATTTACAATGCATTCAAGATTTACAAAACTTAATGTAAAATACTTTTAAATACTAAAATATTAAGTTTAAGAAGTAATAATTGTATGGGTGTAAAACAAGAATTTGGTAAAAAAATAAAGCGAATGCGTATAAATCGCGGGCTTACGCAAGAAGAACTTGCAGAAGCCGTTGATTTGTCTCAGCGTGCTATGAGCGGTATTGAAACGGGGGAAAATTTCGCTTCGGCAGAAACCATTGATAAACTTGTTTCTGCACTTGATACAACTTTGGAAGAACTTTTTGCAACAAACCATTTAAAGATTGAAGAAGATTTGCGTCAGGAAATTGATGACAAACTTGATGATTTAAGTCGTGACAATGAAAAACTTGTTATAGTATATAACGTAATTAATAGCCTGTTAAAGGAGTAGCTTTATAAGGTATAGCATTTAAAGGCTCTGTTAATTTGAGTTCAAAACTTGTTCCATCGGGAATATTTACATCCTGACCTCTTTGCATAGCACCTCTGAGGCCTCCGCCTAACGCACCTATTCCGCCATAGATTGCCATATTTCTCCCCCAGTTGTCACTGCCGCCAAGTGCAGTAAAAGCCGCCCCGATTAACATTGTCCCTAGAGCTCCTATGACAATATCCCTTGTCATTTTTTTCGCACGTTCGCTTTCTTCCTCGATATAAATTTTTTCCGTTGATATTTTTATAAGATTGCCGTCAGGTGTTAAGATTTCATTAAAACTAAATTCCAAAGCTCCGCTTCCGTAAGCATAACCGGCATTTTGCGCATCCGTTGCCGAACCGTAGACAAGACTGCCGGCAGGAGCTATTAATACTCCGTCATATATAAAATTTTCGGAAAGGGTTGCAGTGAGCCTGTCATCTTTTTCTAAACTGCCGGAATTTATACCTGAATCAAAAGTTATTCTGAATTTTGTTCCGGAAGGAACATATACAACATTCCCGAAAAATTGCTGAGGCTGCGGTGTATATGTGTTATTTAATACTTCTTCCTGAATCACCGGCGGTGTATAATTTGTTCTGTCGCGCTGCTCTCTTTTTTTGTAAAAGTCATTTTCAACAGGCGCAGATTGAACGGGTTGGTACTTCTTCCTGTCAAATTCAGCCTGTGCCTCATCACTGAAGTCATATTCTGCCATAACCGGCAGTGAAAGTATTTGAAAACATAATAAGAGAGCCAAAATCTTTTTCATTAATCTTATATTATAATAATTCTTGAATTATTACAATATCCCTGTTATAATTTTTGAACAAGGAGAGGTTATGGAAAAAATATTGGAAATACTGGCAGTAGTTGTAAGTGCCTATATTATCGGCTCAATCCCAACGGGATATATTATTGTTAAAGTTTTTACGGGAGAGGATATAAGAACAATAGGTTCAGGCTCAACCGGTGCAACAAATGTTAAGCGTGTAATGGGTAAAAAATGGTTTTTTATTACTTTGCTTTTGGACGCTTTCAAGGGTGCTTTACCTGTTGTTCTTGCGGCATTGTTTGCAAAAACTTTTACTAATATCGGGCTTTTGCCTGTTTTAGCAGCAGTTGCGGTTATTTTGGGCCACAGCAAGTCAATATTTCTTAAATTCACCGGTGGAAAATCCGTAGCATCGGGTGTGGGTACAATTCTTGCTTTAAACTGGCAAGTAGGACTTATTATTGCCGCAATTTGGGCTGTAATTACGTTTTTTACACGTTATGTTTCTGTAGGTTCAATTATTGCCCTTGCGCTTTCTCCTTTTATAATGTGGGCATTTAAGGCTCCTGCAGCATATATATGGTATTGTGCACTCGGGGCTTTGTATATAATTTATTTGCACCGCTCAAATATTCAAAGACTTATTAAAGGCGAAGAAAACAAGGTGAGATAGAAATGGATTTTACAATACTTTTAATCGGATTGGGCATAGTTGTTGCACTGTTTATAATCGGAAAGATTTTTGCAATACTTACAAAGATTTTAGTAGTAATTTTGATTGTGGCGGCTCTTGCCGTAGGCTTTTTCATCTGGCAGCATAATAATAAGGAAGTAAACCTAACCGGTTATAATATTATTGCACTAACTGTATTAATTTAGAAAAGAAATAAAATTATCCTTTAACTATTTTGCTTAAAACGCTGCTATTAGTAAAATTAATTGTTTGAGCAGGCGGATTGATTTCTTCGGCCTGAATTGTTGCCCCGAATTGTTCTTTTTTATCAACTTCGTATGTTTTTATCGGACGTTTACCTGTTAAGCGTTTCATAAAGTCAAAGTATGCTTTTTTAATTCCTGTAGCATTATTTTGTTTATTTTCAAGTTCGATAAGTTCATCTCTTGAATGTGTTCCGACCGGAACTCCGACAGACGCCCTTGTCAACCATTCCCCGAGGGTTGTATTTGTTGCCGTAATCCAGCTCATTCCAAATAATGAACCGTTATATTGCCTGCTGAACGTGCTGTTAAACAAATCTATTAGTAATGTTTGATAGAATAATCTTGACATTTCCTGAACAAATCTTTCATTAAATTTGGTTTTTGCTCCTTCTACATCATTACCGTTTGATTTGAGCATTACCATATTATAGTTATCTGTCATCAAAAACCATAATGTTGCTGCTGTTGCTGCTGTTTTGGCAAGATTTGAAAGATCGCTGTTGGAAACATTTGACATTGTATCAACATTAAAGGCTTTTAAAATATTGTCGCTTACATAATCTTTGAAGTCTTTTTGTGATATTTTACCTTTTGAATATTTTTCTGCTTCTCGTCCGATGTTTTCAACACTTTTGGCTAAAGCAGAAATATCTGAAACTTTTTTTGAAGTTTTCGGAGTTTTCTTAGAGAATATAGACTCAAATACATCATTCGCAGCTTTGTATGGCATTGAGCCGTATTTCCATATAAATCTAAACGGTGCAAGGACAAAATCAATTGCATTTTTTACAACTTTTCTTTCTTTACTTCCCAGACTGATAGTTCCGTCTGTATTGGTCGATTTTGCCGCTATTTCTCTATACTGGGAGGCAAGTTTTGTAAAACCGTTCCGGTCTAATACTTTTGTAATATTGTTAAATTTTTCTTTTGATATTCTGTAATCTTTTATTTCGGTTGCATTTTTGTAGGCATTTTTAAAGAAGCCGGAGAAATCAAGCCAGGCTTTATCAACTGCTTTTATTTGTCTTAAGCCTTTTATAGCAAATCCGCCCCCGATAATTACACCGAGTGCCTTCATTAGTGTATTGAAGGATAGTAAAGGCTTTTGAGCTTTTTCTTCATTTCTATGTTTATTATCAGAGGCTTTAAAACTTACATCCGGTTTAATTTCGGCTTCCGGAGCATTGTTGCGTTGATTTTCCGCGCGGGCTTCTTCCGGAGTCAATCTTGTAATATGTTTTCCGTTGATAAGACGCGAAACAGCTTCTGTAGTGAGTGTCGTAATTGCGGTCATTAACATAATTCCCATTTTGGAATTGTTAATATATTTGTTCAAAGCTCCTAAAGTTACAAGTGTAATGTATGCGTTAAAACCTATTCTTGCAACTTCTTGATTAAATCTGACTTTTTGTTCATGAGTTGCGGATTTTTTATCATCATCCATCATACGGGAAAGGTTATAAGCATCGTTTGCAAGGAATATTGCAGGTGGTATTCCCGATACAATTCTGTTTAAAGATCTTTCATGTTTTGTGTCATAATTTCCTGTTTTCGGGTCAAACATTTTTACTGAACGCTGGAACACTGTAGAAGTAATCTCTTGTTCTGATTTCCCTTTGAGACTGTTTGCAGTTTCAAAAAGTCCGCGCAGAGAATTTACCTGAGCATCAATTTTAGAGCGTTGTCTAATCTTTTTAAAAAATGGTTTATTAAGCGTTTTAGCTGACCAGGCTTTAAAGGGTTTAATTTTCCCTAATGCTTTAACGGTTCCGTCTAAAATATCTCCGGGAAGCACTTTAAAAGGATACATAAGCCCGTCCCATATAAGCTGAGGTATTGTCTTTTTCTTGAAGGAAATAGTATCACCTTCGATTGTCACCATTTTTTTTGCTAAATCGGATTTTTTTATATGCTCTAACAGACCTTCTGCTATTGACGTATCAGCATCTTTAATATCAGGATTTGTTTTAATTCCCATATATTTCTTTGCAAAAGCTTTGAATTCAGAGATACTGTATTCACCGGCTTTTTTGTAAGAAGGTGCAAATCTGAGAGCAAGCCCGATAGCTGTAATTCCTCCTAATATTGTTAAAGTCGGCGCCAGAGCCGAGGGCTTTTTCTTTTCTTCATTATTTCCGCTAAAAGAAAGACCTTTAAAAGATAAATCCTGATGTTTATTTTTTAAAGGTCTCTCGTTTAAATTATTTTTTAAAGACATGAACTCGGAAGGAGCATGATTAGGAGATAAATTCCCCTTTGGCTTCTGTCGGTGTTTAATATTGTCGTAAGTAACTTTTCCTACTAACATTTTTTCCTTCCCGTCATGTATTTTTAACTGAAAAGAAATTTTTGACAAGTGGGAGTATATACAAAATTTACAATATTTTATAATT
>CALUUR010000039.1 GCA_944324015.1 Candidatus Gastranaerophilales bacterium | reverse complement strand
ACTTTCATCATACGCATACTTGCAATCATTGATGCATTCATACGAAGCATATCGTTAACCGAACTGTAAATATTCGTATTTGCGTTTTCCAGATTATTCTGACAGAAACAGTCATGATTTTTTACCAGTTCAGGTTCACCGGAATCTTCAGTCGGCACAAGTTTATTCATTCCAAATTGTTCAAGGTTTTCCTGAGATTGGAAACGAACTAACGGAATTGTACCAATTTTTTTAGGTTTAGCATTAACACCATCAAATACAACGACTTCGCCGTTTGATTTTATTTCAAATTTGTAACAATTAGTAGGTATTTTTATACCTTCACCTACAATCCAATCATCTGTTGTCATTAAATAACCGTTTTTACCTTGTTTGAATGCTCCGTCTCTTGTATATGCGACCTGCCCTTCAGGAGAAACAACCGGAATAAACCCTACACCGTTAATTGCGACATCGTAAGGGTTGCTTGTAATTTGGATAGAACCCTGACTGTAATCCGATCTTACAGCACCTGTAATATATCCGTCTTCTTTAAGCATTTCCTCAAAGTTTACGGCTTTATAGCCTCTTGTATTTAAATTCGCAAGATTATTGGCAACATAACCGAGTCTTTCAAACTGATTTGTTGCATTATTAACACTTTTTCTTACTATACCTTGCATGCTGTACATAATTTATTCCTCACCTTGCTTATGAAGTAGATCCTAATTGTGATATTACTTTTTGCAAATTTTGATTTTGAATCATAAAAATCTGTCTGTTTGCTTCAAAATTTCTAATGATAGGCATCATACCTAAAAATTCGTTTTGTAAAGATACGTTTGAGAATTCATTGTATCCTTGTTTAACCTGCGGATCCATAACTATAACGCCGTTAGAATCAACAACCCCGATATAGCCTGCTGTTTCCATTTTTTTTGTATCTTTGTTGAATACGCTGACAAGACCTTTTGAATTAATTTTGATATCTTCAATTTTTTCAGGGACAACCGGAAGCTGAATAGGGACGCCGGCGCTGGAAAGAACTCTGTCATCTTCCAATGTCAGAAGATTTCCCTCTTTATCTATTTTAAATCTTCCGTCACGTGTAAGTTTCACGCCGTCTGAACTTTGGATTTGAAAATATCCTTTATTTGCCAGAGCTAAATCAAGAGGGTTATCAGACATCGCAATACGGCCGACCTTATCATCTACTGTTTGCGAAAGCCCATGAACCCCGAGAAATTCCGTAAACGAGGATACTACAGGGTCTTTTCTTTGATATCCTATCTTATCAAAACCTATAATATTTTCGTTATACATTCCGATAAGTTCACTCTGGACATGCATAGCCCTGAGCGAAGTTGTGATACCTTTTTCGCTGAATCTGATTCCACCGTGAATTATCATGACTACCTCTTTTTTTTAGTAATACAATCGGACAATTCTATATTTGTTTCAACAAATATAAAAAAAATCATCTGTTTGTATTAGGTGTCATTAATTTAATGATTAATCAAAGGAAGTCAAGTTTTATTCTAAAATTTCATATAAAGTTGAAGCTTCCTGTACACTGACATTATTCTGCGGAACTTTTAACACCCGCGCACAAACCGTTCTGTTTGCATATTCTATTTTTATTTCATCCCCTTCTTTTATCTGTTTTGAAGGTTTTGCAGAATTTCCGTTAACGTATACCCTTCCCATATCAGAAACTTCATTCGCTACAGTCCGTCTTTTTATTAATCTTGAAACTTTTAAATATTTATCTAATCTCATAATTTCTATATATTATAATTTATGTTATAATTTGTCCAGAGGATATAAATGAAAAAGAATATATTTTTAAGTTTACTGTTTTGCTTTTTAATTCAATGCACGGTTTTTGCAAATACTATAAAATTTGCCCAAATCTCGGATGCTCATTTTATAAAAAATGATAAATACAGAACCGAAGTATTAGAGCAGGCGATAAAAGAGATTAATAAAAACAATGATATTGCTTTTACAGTTTTTTCAGGGGATAACATTGATTCTCCACACGCGGAATATCTGCCGGAGTTTGTTAAAATCGCAAATAAGCTTAACAATCCTTATTATATTATAATAGGTAATCATGACGTATTCAGAAACAACGGGCTTTCAAAAGAACAGTATCTTCAAATAGTAAAAGATAATAATTTATTTTACAAATACAAAAAACCTAATTATGTATTTAAAAAAGACGGATTTGTATTTATTGTGGTTGACGGGGCAAAAGAAATTATACCGGGATCTAACGGATATTACAAAAAAGAAACCCTTGATTGGCTTGAAAAACAGTTGAATAAAAACAAAAATAAACCTGTAATAATTTTGCAGCATTTTCCGCTTGTGTCGGAACCTGAAATAAAATCGCACAGCGTTTATCAAAAAGATGACTATCTGGCACTAATTGATAATTATGATAACGTAATTTCTGTTATAGCGGGTCACCTACACATGAACAGCGAAGTTATGAGAAACGGAGTATACCATATAACAACACCGACACTTCTTTACAGCCCGCCTTATTATAAAATTATCACAATAACAACGACAAAGGGCTTTTCTCCTATGATTTATACGGAATTGAAGGAAGTTGAGCTTCAGAAACAATAGGATTGCTTTTTTTATATAATAATATTATAATTGATTTAAAACTGAGATATTAAAGGGAACTAGATATAATGGATGAGACGGGTAATACAGTATTCAATTTGTTTGTAATAGCGTTTTTGTTATTTTCAAACGGTTTTTTTGTAGCTTCCGAATTTGCAATGGTTAAGGTTAGAAAAACCAGAATTGAACAGCTGGTTAATGAAGGTAATTTTAACGCAAAAATTGCATTAGAGGCTTTAAAAGATTTAGACAAATTCATTGCAGCGGTTCAACTCGGAGTCACAATATCAAGTATCGGTTTAGGCTGGGTCGGAGAAGGCACGCTTGCGCATATTATTGAACCGGTATTTTCATTCCTGCCGGGAATAGGACAAAACATTGCAACCCATACAATGTCCGTTTCTATTGCTTTCGCACTGATTACATTTTTCCATGTTGTATTAGGCGAATTAATCCCGAAATCAATAGCTCTGGAATACACTGAAAAAACAGCTCTATGGGTTGCAAGACCGATGCAGATTTTGACTTATATTTTTAATCCTTTTATCTGGCTTTTAAATGGATTCGGAAATCTGGTATTAAAAGCTATGAATATACCGCATTCCCATAAAGGCTCTCTTGTACATTCCACAGAAGAACTAGACATGCTTGTTAATGCAAGCTATGACGGCGGAGTTTTAAACGAAACCGAAAAAGACATGCTCCATAATGTATTCAAATTTTCAGACCTGACAGCTAAACAGGTTATGGTTCCGAGAACGGACATGGTTTGTATTTCGATAGATACACCTATGGAAGAACTGAATAAACTTGCCGCTGAAAATCAATATACCAGATATCCGGTTTATGAAGAAGATATTGACCATATTATAGGTCTGGTTCATGTTAAAGACCTCTATTCATTGTCAATTAAAGATGAAATTTGCCCGATATCAAAAATCTTAAGAGATGTTCTCCTTGTTCCTGAAACAATTACAATGGACAATCTTGTACTGGAATTTAAAAAACGCAAAGGCCAGATGGCAATTGTAGTTGATGAATTCGGCGGGACATCAGGCCTTGTTACACTTGAAGATGTTATTGAAGAAATATTCGGGGATGTTCAGGATGAATTTGATGAGGAGGAAGAACAAAAAGAAGATATAGTTGAAATTGCACCAAATACTTACCTTGCAAACCCGATGATGCGTCTGGACGAATTTGCAGAATTCTTTAAAATTAAAGAAGAAGACATTGATGATGAAGACATAGATACTATCGGCGGGCTTGTAGTTAAACTTTTAGGACGCATTGCAGAGCTAAATGATACTGTTACATTTAATAACCTAACCTTCATTGTCAAAGATATTGACGGGGCAAGAGTTACCAAACTCGAAATAATAAAATCAGATGAAGAAACTGCTGAAGTTGAAAAAGAGGAGGAAAAAAATGTTTGAATTTATTACCGCAAATAAAAAGCCGGGAGCCCCCCCCCGAAAAGATAGGCAGAGACTGCTTTTTATATTATTTCAATCTTGTTGACATAAATTTTAAAACATGCCATAATTGTGATATAAAACATCACAGACAAACCAAATGGAATTTATCTGCATTTACTCTGGCTGAAGTTCTCATTACGCTTGGAATTATAGGAGTTGTAGCAGCCCTGACAATCCCAAATATGATTGTTAATTATCAAAAAAAAGTTTTACCGGTAAGGCTTCAAAAATTTTATTCGACATTTACAAATGCCTTGCAAATGTCTCAGGCTGAAAACGGTGATATTACAAGCTGGGATTTTGCCAAACAATCTGACGGATCACTGGATGCATACCAGAGTAATGATAAATTTTATAATAACTACCTGTTAAAATATATGAAAGGTGTAGAACAGTGCGCCCCAAAAGATAATAAATGTAATTATGAAATAGATCCGGATGTTAATGCAGAAAAAGGAAGACTTTACACAAGACTCATTTTTACAGACGGCTCATGCTTTGGAATACTTACAGGGTGGTCAAGTTCGACTATGGCACAGGTACACGGATGGTTTGATTACAACTGCAACGGAAAACCTAACAAAGCTGGAAAAGATGAATTTTCTTTTTATATGCGTATTGCAACTAATCCCGCCACAAATACACCTTTTCAATATACAAATTTTTATAACAACGGAAGGAGACTTTCAGACATGGACAGGGAAGAAGTAAAAGAATTATGTAAAACAGAGCCTCAAAATTGCGGAGCACTTATTCAATACGACGGCTGGCAAATAAAAGATGATTACCCATGGCGGAAATAATACCAATCTAAAATTTCATGTGTATTCCTACACAATCTTTAGAAATATAGAAACATTTCCACCTTTTAAATGATGTTGAAATTCCCTTATTGTATAGAATAGATATGTAAACTATTTGAACAATATTCGGGAATTTTAATGAGTCAAAGTTTTGATTTTACATCATACAATAATATAAAAAGACTTGCGGAAGATGAACTTGAAGCTCTCTGGGCTGAATATCTCAAAGATAAAAGTAATAAAAATGCACGTGATACATTAATTGTTCAATACATTTATCTAATCAGATATGTTGTAGGCCGTGTAAAAGTTACTCTGCCATCCACAATTTCCATAGAAGATATTGCAGGCTACGGTGTTGAAGGACTTATTAACGCAATAGAAAGATATTCTCCGCAAAAAAATACCAGATTTGAAACTTACGCTCTTATCAGAATCAGGGGAGCAATATTAGATAAAATCAGAGCACAGGACTTTTTACCCAGAAGTATAAGAAAAAAAATCAAAGATGTAAAAAATGCTCAGGAGCACTTAAAACAAGAACTCGGAAGAATGCCTACAACAGCTGAAGTCGCATCTTACCTTGATATGGAACCGGATAAAGTTACACAAATTCTATCTGAAGATGCAACAATGACTTCAATATATGATAAAAAAGGTTCTACAGACGACAGTATAGAAATTATTGATACTATTGAAGATACAAATAAATTAAATCCGCAGGAGCAGGCAGAAGAAAAAAATGTTAAACAGGAACTTGAACGTGCTCTTCAAAGACTGCCGGAACGTGAACGAATTATAATGGTTCTTTATTATCAGGAAAACATGACACTTAAAGAAATCGGTGAAACAATAAGCATGTCAGAATCACGTGTTTGCCAGCTACATGCTCAGGCTATTATGAAGCTTAAAAATATCTTAAGCGAAAACAGAACAACAAGACTGCGTCAAAGTATTATCGCCTAGCTTCGTATTCAAGAATTACAAAATCAATACGTTTGTTCATTCTTGAACTGCTTTTCCTAAAATTCTCTGATGCTGCCATGCCTGTCGAAGTACCTTTACTGGAATCATAGGATTTTACGTTTGCCCTAAAAGGCATATACTGCCCGTATCCGAGGGCAAATAATCTATCCGGCGGTATTTTTCCGTATTTTATCATATATTGGACAATATTAGTTGAACGGGCGAGAGAAATTTCACAATCATCATTATAAACAGTGCCCGACAAATTATTATCCTCCGTATGATTTTCAACCACACAATAGTTTGAAAGTTCATGCAGCAGCAAAATTATTCTGTCTAATATACACAAAGAACTTTCTTTAATGCGTGCTTCTCCGTCACTGAAGAAATATCTTTCATCAATACTGACTATAAGCCCCCGCGGAACTTTAGTGAAAATAATTCCGTCTTTTAACGGTAATGCTGTTTTAAAAATTGTTTCAAGTTTATCAGTATTAGGCTGATATGACACCGGCAAATCATAATCATCCCAATGGGTATGACCTGTACAAAATATAATAATCATTATTAAAAATACAGTATACAGGAATTTCATAGGCCGCCTCATGAATATTATTTAACATACTCAAAAGGTATCCATTAGCTGATATGGTTACGGCTTTAGGACAGAAAGAACAAATTTGTCATTAAAGTATTTATTTGCGCAATTTAAAATATCCTGTACAGTTACTTTTTTTACTCTCTCAACAGCTTTTTCATGGAAGTCAAAACCAAATCCCATAATACCATAATGGGCAAGCCAGTTTGCCTGCTGAGAATTAGTTTCCGAAATGAAAGCCCATTTTCCGAAAAGATTATTTTTTGCATTTTCAAGTTCTTCTTCGGTAACAGGAATAGTCTTAATCTTTTCAATCTCCTCTTCAAAACCTTTCAATGAAACTTCTATATTACCCGGTTCTGTTGCTATGTAAATTGAAAAGTTAGCAGAAAGCCTTGCAACGTCATAAGCACTTCTAACGACATAAGCAAGTCCCTTTTTATCCCGAAGTTCCAAAAATAACCTTGAAGATAAACCGCTTGCTCCGAGGATAATATTCAACAACGCGATTGCCGGATAATCACTACTATCGGCAGAATCCACAATCCAACCCTTCAAGATATGCGCCTGATTCAAATCCTGCTGAATAAGCTCCACTTCTTTTTTGTTTGACAAAAGTGGTCTGGGCAATTCAGGAAGCACTTTCACAGAAGGGGTTATATCTCCCAGTTTGTCGTCAAGAGAGTTTTTAACCCTGTCAAAATCCAAATCTCCAACAAAAGCAGCAACTTTTTTACTATTATCGACAATTGCATTGTAAGCGTCTATTACATCCTGTTTTTTCAAGTTTTTAAGATTTTCCAAAATCACAGTGTTTGTGTAACCGTAATTGTGTCCTTCATAGATATTTTTATAATAGCTGTCAATAATTTTTGCACGCGGAGCGTCTAATTCTGCGATAATTTCTCCCTCAAGTTTTGCACGTTCTTTTTCAAATTCTTCAAATGTTGTATTTTTGACGATATCGCTAAATAACTCAAGGGCTTTATCAAAATCCTCATTCAAACATACAAATTTAAATTTTACATAATCGAGTTTCATCTCGGCCGTAAATTCAATGGCATATTTATCCAGTTCTTCTGAAAGCTGCTGAGCATTATATTTTTTAGTTCCCTGAAGAAACAACCTGACCATCAATGAATAAACTCCCGGATCCGGCAGAGGATTATTCAAAGAAAAATTAAGATAAAAAGCAACTCTCGGGGTATCGGGATTTCTCTTATATACAAACTCTATATTATTTTTTAATTCTGAAATTTTTATATTCATATAACTCTCCTCTTATGCTGAATTTTAGCATAATATTGGTAAAAACACAAATTACATATACTTTAGTCTAATTTTTATTTTTTTGATATAATTTAGACCATGAGGTAATATATGAAAAAAGGTCTGTTTATAACATTTGAGGGTGCTGACGGTTGCGGAAAGACAACCCAGATGAAATTATTAGCCGAATATTTAAAACAAAAAGGGATTGATGTTATACTTACACGTGAACCTGGCGGAAAGGGACTGGGGGAAAAAGTCAGAGAAATTCTGTTAAATTATGAAGGGCATGTATCCGACCGATGTGAATCTTTTTTGTTTCTTGCAGACAGGGCACAAAACATTGATATAATTGTTAATCCTGCCGTTAAAGAAGGGAAAATTGTTTTATGCGACAGACATATTGATTCTACTGTTGCCTATCAGGGTTATGGCAGAGGGCTTGACATCAAAAGGATTAATATGCTGAATGATATTGCTACAAACGGGCAAAAACCTGATTTAACATTTGTTTTCGACATTGATGTTGAAACTTCTATGAAACGTGTGGGTTCTCAAAAAGATAGAATGGAAAGCGCCGGAATAGAATTTCACAACCGCGTAAGAAACGGATATCTTGAACTTGCCAAAATGGAACCGCAAAGAATTAAGGTAATAGATGCAGCAAAATCTATAGATGAAATACATCAGGTAGTTATTTCTTTTATTTCAAACTTTTTTGTTAATTAATTTTAAATTACAGGCAAAAAATTTTTTTACGCGATTTATATAAATAACTTAAAAAATATAAAGGAAATTTGTATGTCTGTAAACTCTCCTCAATTTGCTCCTAATATGATGTATTATTCCCCGTCTGCAGTGAAAAAAAGAAAAGCTGGCGCCACAATATTCGGTGGACTTTTAGGAATGACCGCCTACTACTTGCCTGTCACAAAAGACGAATTTGTAAATAAGGCTTTTAAAGTTACTAAAGCTGAAGCGAATTCTAAAATATTATCATTAACAAAAGCAGCTAAAGAAATTGAGAAAAATTCTTTATCTACAGAAAGCAAAATGGTTCTGCAGGAAATGGGGCTTAATGCAGATATCAAAGAAATTACAAAGAGATGTATAGATATTGATGCAACCGTTTCTAATCCGCAAAATGTCAGCACTTATAAAACCTATTTTAATGATAATTTTAAAATCTTCAAAAAAAATCCCCATCTAATGGATAATAATTGTGCTGATGCATTTAAATCTTTAAAATGGAATAAATTCAAATGGGGTATGGGAATAGGAGCGGCATTAGGCCTTGCCTTCAGTCTTATGTCAAGCAGAGATTAAACTTGCCGGTTGATGAACAAAATCAATTACTGGGGAATCTCTGAATGTTGATATTTGTTTAATATTATCATGATTTTTTACACTTTCTCTTGCAAGGATTGCCCCAACAATAGCTTCTAACTGGGACATAGGCATCATATTCGAAGGCAAATCCAATCCGTATTCAAACCTTAACATTTGCTGCAGATACTTACAGTCTGCCGGAGAGCGTTCTTTATAGCATGAATTCAAATTCATACTCTGTCTGGTTAAATACATTTCAAACCGGCTTATATCTATCCCTTTTTCATTTAAAGATTTAAAATATTCACAGCCTCTTGTAGAATATCTATGTGTCCATCCGTCACGGTTTGGCATTAGCGGATTTGAAGCAACAAGCTGATAAGGTTTACCCAATATCCTCCATTTTCCGTTTAGCATAGTCCTGTCCCAGACAAGCGATACACAAATTTTTGAATATTTTAATGATGAAAAATTATCAAAAAAGAACATCACATCATTCATTGTGTATAACTTATCCAGAAAAATTAATTTATTGTCTTCATCCAACACTGCTACGCCGGAATCCATACCGGAAGACGCCGCAAGAGATAATCCTATATAATAATCCATAAAATATTCTCCTTACGACATAAGCTGCGTAATAATCAACGGCCCGTCATCAGTTGCAAGCACCGTATGTTCAAAATGTGCAGAGGGCATTTTATCAGCAGTACTGACTGTCCATTCGTCATCCGCAACAACAACTTCATCACACCCTAAATTTAGCATAGGCTCTATTGCAATTGCATATCCTGACTTAATCAAAGTATGGTCACCGACTTTGTAATTAAACAAAAACGGTTCTTCATGCATTTCATGCCCTACACCATGACCGCCGTATTGTCTTACAATACCAAGTTTTTCTCTTAGTGCAACGGCCTCAACTGCTCCGGATATATCATCCAAAACATTATCAGGTTTCATCTGTGCTATACCAGCAAAAAGAGCTTCCTCTGTAACTTTCAAAAGTCTCTGGCACTCTTCACTGATTTTGCCGACAGGATAAGTCCATGCACCATCGCCAACCATACCGGCATAAGTAGCCCCGACATCAATACTTATGATATCGCCTTCTTTAACTTTAACCTCTTCATGCGGTATACCATGAACTACCTGCTCATTAATAGAAGCGCAGATAGAGCCGGGGAAACCATGATATCCTAAAAATGTCGGGACAGCACGTTCCTGCTTAATAATATTATAAGCAATACTGTCAAGTTCTTTTGTACTTATTCCAGGCTCAATAACTTCTTTCATTTTTTGATGAACAAGAGCTACGATATGCCCTGCATGACGCATTCTTTTGATTTCATCACGTGACTTTTTGTGAATCATTTAATTACCTCTAATAATCTTTCCCAAACTTTGTCAATTGTACCGTTTGCGTCAATTGATTTGAGAACACCTTTTTTAGTATAGTAATCAACAAGAGGGGCTGTTTCTTTATTGTATGTATCAAATCTTGACTGTGCAACTTCTCTTGTATCGTCTTTGCGCTGAGTTAGTTCTGCACCATCTTTATCACAATGTCCTTCAACTTTCGGCGGTTTAAATTCAAGGTTGTAAATTTCTCCGCAAACAGGGCAGGAGCGACGGTTTACAATTCTTTCGACAAGAATGCTTGTGTCAATATCAAAATAAACAGCGATAAATTTTGTATCTTCGCCGTTATCTATTTCTGCATTCATTTTTTCCAATTCTTCAGCTTGTTCAACGCTTCTAGGGTAGCCGTCTAAAATATAGCCGTTTTTGCAGTCAGCTTTTGCAAGTCTGTTTTTAATAATCCTTGAAACAAGTTCTACAGGCACGAGCTGACCTTTATCAATATATGCTTTAGCTTCTTTCCCTGCCTCTGTTTCACCTTTAATTTCAGCTCTCAATAAGGACCCTGTATCAATATGCGGGAATTTTAAAAATTCAGCAAGTCTGTTTGTTTGCGTACCTTTACCGCAAGCCGGCGGTCCTAAAAAAATCAATTCTTTTTTTGTCATAATAAATCCCTCTTTCGTCTTATCTATGACTCTATAATACATCAAGAATATTTTTTATTCAAATACATAATCAATATTATGAAACTAAAAACAAACCAACCTACTTTATTTGCCTCAGGCGGGTCCTCCAGACAGGGGCACTTTTGATGGCAAAAGTGCCTCAAAACCATCGGCACGCTTCACTCACTAATAATTGCAACGGCTCAGCTTTAAGGCGTGTAAACTCGCTATCGCTCAAACAATACACGCCTTTGAAATTTGCTTCACCTGCAATTATTGCTCGTTTTCGCTATCGCCGCAACAAAATAAATAATTCGGCTATTAGCGTAGTGAACAATCAATGTTTGCGAAACAACAGCAGACCGGCTATTGTTTGAGCGTAAAGTTATTAGCCCCTGAAACAAGTTCATGGCGGTGCATAAGCGAGTTTAGCCGGTATAAGTTGAGCATTACAATTGATTAGTGAACGAAGTGAAAGCCGAGAGCTTCTTTGCGGTACTTTCTTGTCGGCACAAGAAAGTACCAACAAGGTATCTTTTTTAGCAGATTGTTTTACTTCCAATAATATTGATTATGTATCAATGTTTGTTGCGTAAACCGCATTGGCTTCAATAAAGTTTCTTCTCGGGTCAACCTTGTCGCCCATAAGTATGTCAAACAGCTGATCACAGAGCATTGCATCTTCAACATTTACTTTCAACAATGTTCTTGTTGCAGGATCCATCGTTGTTTCCCATAACTGTTGCGGCATCATTTCACCCAACCCTTTGAAACGTTGGATTTGCAAACCTTTTGAACCCCTGTCGTCAATCAGTTTTTGAAGTTTTTCAAATGAATTGATTTCATATTGTTCAGTATCAGTTTCTAAAATCAAGTTATCCTCTTCTTCAATCAAATAATCCCTGATTAAAGGATAAGAAGCTTTTAATCTCTTGTATTCGGAACTCTTAATTACACTCTGTGAAATCAAAACGTGTTCTTCTTCATTCAAGTTCAATTGAATTGCATATTTTGCGTTTTCAGGATTATATTTCAAAGAACAAACATAATTTGCCGCTTCCTGAATATTATAATTTTTTGCATGGTCTTGAAGATAATGGTTTAAGTATTCAATAACCTCATTCATTCTAGCCTGATCCTCAAAATCTTCAGGTTCAATATTTGAACGAACAAGTCCGCGCAATACTACAGCCGGATATAAATTCAAAATCGGGTTGTTGTAAGAATTGTAAAAAGCGGCCATATTTTTGATAAGTTCAAGAAGTTCATTACCCGTTTTAACACGAGATTTAGTCTTATCTGAAAGGCTTAAGTTTTTAATACCGCGTTCTTTAAGCATTTTATCAAGCGCGTGTTCATCATACAGATATTCTGAAGTTTTACCTTGAGTAACCTTGAATAAAGGCGGCTGTGCAATATAAACATATCCGTTTTCAATTAACGGTCTTGCGTAACGGAAGAAGAATGTCAAAAGAAGTGTTCTAATGTGCGCACCATCAACATCAGCATCTGTCATGATAATTATTTTGTGATACCTTAATTTTTCCAAATCAACTTCATCAGGATTACGACTGATGTTTATCCCGAATGCCTGTACCATTGACTGAATTTCGTTGTTTCCGTAAATCTTGTCCAATCTTGCTTTTTCAACGTTCAAAATTTTACCTCTTAACGGTAAAATAGCCTGAAACATTCTGTTTCTGCCCTGTTTTGCAGAACCGCCCGCAGAATCTCCCTCAACAATATAAATTTCGCATTTTTCAGGTTCTCTGTTTGAACAGTCAGCAAGTTTCCCCGGAAGAGTTGAATTTTCAAGCACGGATTTTCTTCTTGTTAATTCTCTTGCTTTTCTTGCTGCTTCACGTGCTCTTTGAGCCTGCAGTGTTTTTTCAATAATAATTTTTGCAATTTTCGGATTGAATTCTAACCATTCCTGCAATTTATCACGAACCGCGTCTTGAGTTGCACCGAGCGCTTCAGCGTTGCCTAATTTCTCTTTTGTCTGCCCTTCAAATTCAGGATTTGAAATTTTAACGCTTACAATAGCTGTCAAGCCTTCCCTGACATCTTCCCCTGAAAGGTTCTGGTCAGAATCTTTCAAGATGTTATTTTTTCTTGCATAATCATTAAATACACGGGTCAAAGAATTTCTAAAACCTGTCAAATGAGTTCCGCCGGAATGTGTATTAATATTATTTGCAAAAGATAAGACACTTTCACTGTAAGCATCTGTATATTGCATTGCAACCTCAATCTGCATACCGTCAACAACTTTATCAATATAAATAGGTTTTTCATGCAAAACATTTTTATTCTGATTTAAAAATTCCACATAACTTGCGATACCGCCTACATAGTGGAAAGTCTGAGTTTCATCAGTGTGTGCATCTGTAAAAATAATTTTTAAACCTTTGTTCAAAAACGCCATTTCACGTAATCTGTTAGCAATTACGTCTCTGTCAATTTCTGTTGTTTCCGTAAATATTTCAGGATCAGGCCAAAAAGTTGTTTTTGTACCGGTTTTATCCGTTGCTTCACCTTTTTCAACAGGAGCAACAGGTTCGCCTCTCATATATTCCTGACGCCAGACATAACCCTGACGGGAAACTTCAACAATATATTTTTCAGAAAGCGCATTTACAACAGAAGCACCAACCCCGTGCAGTCCGCCGGAAACCTTATAACCGCCGTCACCGAATTTTCCGCCCGCATGGAGGACTGTATGAACGATTTCGAGAGCAGATTTATTAGTCCCGGGTTTTATATCAACAGGGATTCCGCGGCCGTTATCTTCTACTGTAACACTGTTATCTTTATTAATTGTTACATGAATATCAGTACAAAAACCCGCCAAAGATTCATCAATAGAATTGTCTACAATTTCATAAATACAATGATGAAGTCCTCTTTGAGAGGTTGAACCGATGTACATGCCCGGCCTCATTCTAACAGCTTCTAAGCCCTCTAATACACGAATATTACTGGCATCATAGGATTGCGAAGTCTTAGTTTCAATAGCCTCATCGTTATCAGGAAGGTCTACAACTTCTATTTTCTCAGGTGCTTGAGCCTGTGTATTCTGTTCATTAGTAACTTCAGTAATTCCATCTGCCATATATAAATATTCTCCCCTTAAATTAGTCAAATCTTTAATTATATTGTAACATAAACATAATTGACTTGACAATTTATGACAAAAAGTAACATGACTATTTAAAAATTGTATGATTATGATATAATTGAAAAAGAAATAAAAAAGGGAGAGTAAAATATGGAAGTACACACTATAGTTAAACCCTCGGGGGGGGGGGGCATAAATTAGGTGACCGCCTGAACAAGTATAAAAAAAAGTACGCATTTACATTAGCTGAAATTCTGATAACTTTAGGCACAATTGGTATTATAATGGCTTTAACAATGCCTTCTTTAATAGGTAAATATCAAAAAAAAGTAACAGTTGAAAGATTAAAAAAATCTTATAGCCTATTGTATCAGGCATTAGAGATGTCAACAAATGAGCACGAAACAATAAACTATTGGAATTTTGACCTAAATACACAGGAGTTTATGGATATTTACCTGATTCCTTATTTGAAAAAGATTACATCTAAAGAAAAAGAGAATGAATATTCTTCTGATACATATAAACTTGCTGATGGTACAACCATTAAAGGCTGGATGTATAAAAATCCTGCACATAAAGATGTAACTACTTTTTTTCAGATAACTATAGATATAAATGATGAAAAAAACCTAATCAATTAGGAAGAGATAAATTTATATACTATATATTTCCAACAAAGCGTCATTTATTTAACGCCGGAGAGGGAGATGTTGCCAGGAATGTCCCGGGGCCGGGCCTATATCCGGATGGTTACGGCTATGATCGAGAAACTCTAAAAAATAACGGATGGAGAGGCTGCAATAAAAACAAACAGGATGAATCTCCCGGAGGTAATTCCTCGACACAATGGGCAGGAGCTTTTTGTACTGCCTTGATTATGCTGGACGGTTGGGACATTGCAGATGATTACAAATGGTAAAATATAATACTTGATGTTTAGTTTAAATGTTGAATTAAATTTTTAATAAATTAGTTTTTACTGTATTTTGTTATGCACTCACTAAAAAATACAGGAGAAATTTTTATGTCTAAAAATTTATTAAAATCTATAGGAAAAATTATTGAAGAAAGCGGTTCCGATAAAATAACAATTTTTACCGGTCACCTTAAAATTGACGGGAATCTTTTTCAGCCGGAAGGCAGATGTGAAGAATGCCATGACGATTTTATCACTCTGGAAAATGC
>CALUUR010000038.1 GCA_944324015.1 Candidatus Gastranaerophilales bacterium | reverse complement strand
GCTTTAAAATATGCTTACAGAGACAGACGTACTACAAAACGTAATATGCGTCGTTTGTGGATTGTAAGAATTAATGCTGCTGTCAGAGAACGCGGTATGAGCTATTCAAGATTTGTTAATGCTTGTAAAAAAGCGAATATCGTAGTAAACAGAAAAATGCTTGCCGATTTGGCTGTTAAAGATCCTGAAGCTTTTTCAGTTGTCTTTGATGCAGCAAAAGCCGTAAAATAAACGATTTTTAAACATAATTTTAAATTAAAAGACCTTGATATAATTCAAGGTCTTTTTTAATATTTCTTAATAATTTAGTAAATTTTTCTATAGAAAAATACTTTATATATATAAGGTTAGTTTTCAATCTGGAGAAAATGGTTATGATAGGTGGTAATTTTGATACTCCGATAATGTATCAGGATCTTGCAAACAGTACAATGGGGCCTTTGAATATGCCGTTTGGAATGTACGGAGGACTATATGGCGGATATTCTTCATATTTGGGAGGTGTTCAGCTGCCAAGACAGCTTGATCAAGACAAATTTCAGACTATGAAGCAAAAAGAAAACGACGGAAAGAAAACTCTAAAAATAGCCGGTACTGCACTTGCAATAATTCTTGCACTTGGCGGCATCGGCAGAATCCGAAAGGGTATCAAAGCTTCAGGCGGAGTTTCTAAATATTTAGGTAACAAATGGAATGATTTAGTAAATTGGATTAAAGGAAATAAAAAGCCTAAAGTGAGTTTAGCTCAAAAAATAAAAAATTTATTTAAGAAAAAGACAAAAAAACCGTAATAAAAGTTTATCCATCCCCCATCCAAAACAAAATGCAAGGTAGTTTATATCTTGCATTTTCCATGTTATAATAATAAAAAAAAGGGGGTTATAATGGCGAAAGATTGTAGTTTTGATGTAGTGTCAGAATTTGACAGACAGGAATTGGTTAATGCAGTTGATCAGGTAAAACGAGATGTTTCTTCGCGTTTTGATTTAAAAGATTCCGGTTCTACCGTCGAACTGGATGCGGACAAAACAATTACTATTACAACAAGTGATGATATGAAATTGAGGAATATTTATGATATTCTTCAATCAAAACTTGTTAAACGAAATTTGAGTATAAAAATTCTTGATCCTCAGCCAGTTGAAAATGCATTGGGTGGTAACGTAAGGCAGGTGTTCAAATTAAAAAAAGGTTTAAATCAAGAGCTTGCAAAAAAAATTGTTGCTGATATTAAAGATACAAAAAAGAAAGTACAGGCATCAATACAGGGTGATCAGGTAAGAGTTTCAGGTAAAGATAAAGACGATTTGCAGGATATTATAAAACTTCTTCGTTCAAATGAAGACAAGTATGACTATCCGCTTCAATTTACAAACTACAGATAAAGAGCCTTTACGGCTCTTTTTTAATGTTGTTCCGTTATTTTGTTATTGTCATCAACTATAACAATTTGCGGTTTATAGTTAGTCATTTCTTCAGGATTATAAAGACCGTAAGCAATAATAATAACTTTATCTCCGGGCTGCGCTTTTCTTGCCGCTGCTCCGTTTAGGCAAATCATTCCGGAATCAGCTTTACCTTTTATTACGTATGTATGAAATCTTTCGCCATTGTTAATATTTAGGATATCAACTTTTTGCCATTCTTTTATATTTGATGCTTTCATTAATGTTTCGTCTATGGTAATAGAACCTACATAATTAAGGTTTGCATCTGTAACTGTTGCTCTGTGTATTTTTGAACTAATAAATTCTTGCAGCATCTTTTATCCTTTATTACAATTCTTTATAAATTTCTTTGTTTGGTTGAGTTTTATACCTCGCCCGATTATTTTACTTCAAACAATAAAAAAAATCAAAAGATGTAACTGGAGGTTACATCTTTTTTTGTTTATTTAATGTGCCTATTTAAATATTTTGCTTATATATTTTATTACAGTAATTTTCAATATTAGGAGTATCTATTTCAAATACATGAATTCTTGCCGGACCTAAATCAACGCAAAGTTCATTATCATGAACCTGAAATCTGCTTTCTTTACCGTATGAAGGAAGGAGATTCTTCAGTTCTTGTGTTGATTTTAGGGTTGGAACCTCAATTTTACAAGCCACCGATCGGTTAACATTTTTATTTGCAACAATTAACAGTGTTTTCCCGTTTAAATGTCTTGCATAAGTTATAATTTGGTCGTTCTTATCTCCTTTTTTGTTTAATTGTATAAATGTTCCTTTGGTAATAACATCAAGATATTTATCACGCATTTTAAAAGCGTTAGTCATAAATTCCCCGATTTCTGGCTGAGTGCCGCCGGGTTTTCTTGAAAGGTTAAAGATATCAAGTTTTCCTCTGTGAACAGTCATTTCATGGTTATCTGTCTGGGTGACAGGGTTGTATTTATCTTCATAAGGATAAACATAATCATCTCCGGACTGATATCCGTCAACTATATAAGGATTAAGCATAGGCAAAGTTACTTGTAGACCCATTGTAAGATTACAGTAGTCGGCTCCCCCATGAAACATAGGTGAAATGTCATCATGTGTTGCAAACGAGCCGATTAATGATTTACCTTTTGGTAATTTGTAGGACATATCAAGCATTTCTTTTACGTAATCTATAAATGTAGTTGCGTTTGGAAATTCATGGAATATGTGATATTGGCCGTAAATCATGTCATAGCCGGCTCTCAGTGAATCTTCCGGCCTGTCAAAAGCCATGTTAGCCTGCGGAGATGCATCTTCATAAGTATATGTTTCTGCAAGCCAGGCAAATTCAGGATCACGCATGTGAGAATAAGGTATTATAATATCCCAGAATTCAACCGGTTTAGCTCTTGCAACATCAGATCTGATTCCGTCAATTCCAAGATCAATACACATATCAACGTACTGTTTGTGCAGTTCAAGAAGTTTTGGATTCAGTGTTCTTTTACCTTCGTCCTCCCATGGTTGAAACATTCTGATATCGTTCCATCCCTGAGGCGTTTTGGCTAGTCCGTCACGTTCTTTTGCCATCCATTCCGGGTGTTCCAAAAACATGTCGTAAGATGCACAGCTTGGCATATCAAGCATTACTTTAATCCCGCGCTTATGGCATTCATCTATAAATGCTTTAAATTGTTCTTTGTCGCTTCTGGGATCATTTTTATCTACCAGATTAGGGTCTATTGCAAGCATATCTTTAGGTGCATAAATAGAACCTGCAGTTCCCATAGCTTTCATTTTTCCGGGAGGATGAATAGGCAGCAAATGGAGAGTGTTAAATCCTTGAGCTTTTACTTCGTCAAGTCTTTCTATCGCATTTAGGAATGTGCCGTTCTGTTCATTCCCGTCAATATAATCATTCCCGTTTGTATCTTTTGCGTTAAAGGTTCTCATTACAATGGCAAGAATTTTTGCTTCATTATTTTTTACCATTGTTCTAAAGTTATTATGATAATCAACAGGTGCAGTTGTTTCTGATTTTTTCACGGCAGGTGTATTAATCATTGCAAGATTATTCAGGTATGCGTTTAATAAGCCGGAATTCGAGTTAACTTTTGCAGGCTGTGTTCCGCCTCCATTGTTGCTTTCAAAGGTGTTAGGTTGTGTTTGTTTAAGTTTTAAAGTAATTAAGTTTGTTGTATTAATCATTTCTTTTTACCTGTTGTTTCCGGAGTTTTCATTTTTCCAAATAAAAATTGTGCTAATATTGTTACACCTAAAAGTGCTGCACCAAATCCGCCAAATATTTTAATCCATTTTTTTGAATTATAAATCGGCTGGCAGCTCTTAAAGAGAAGTTCATCAGGAGCAATACCTGTTGTCAGGAATTTAATATTTGATGGAGTATTTAATGTCTGATCTCCCAACATATGGAATGGTTTTGCAAAATATTGCTCTTTGCCCATTATTTCCAGCATCTTATTTCTATAATTTATAACTTCAGGTTTAATACTGTATTCTTTTAAAGCAGCTATTGTATCAGGATGCATTTCTCCGGAATACATTATTTTCATTGCATCTTTATAAAAATTAGAGTCAGATGGAATATCCACTGTTTGAGTTGCTTTTCCGAAATATTGATATACGACTTTACCGTTTTCAATTTTAATAGATCCTACTGTTCGGTCAGGATTAGCATTTCTAAGCATATAGAATTTTATTGCATAATCAGAGGAATGTCCCTTGAGAGTTATGTTTTTGCATAGTTCTATGAGTTCTTCCTGAACTTCAATATATCTGCCATTGAGATAAGGAATATTGTTCGCACCTGTCGCAATACGTCTGTATAGGTCAAGTGTATTTATAATTCTGTAGAATGAGCTTTTTACGCCTAAAAGCCTATCTTTAACATACATTTTTTGAATATTTTTAAGAGTTCCGAGACTATCATTTGCGTCTGCTCCGGCAATAGCCTTTGCAGTATTTTCAAATCCGGCTTTTCTTAATTTATCTGCTGTATCATTAAAAATTTTATCAACAGTATTGTCATAAGTTGATTGTTTACTGTTCCCGTTTAATATCTCTACAGACATATCCTGAGTGTTAATTTTATTATTAATTTCGGAAATCTTGTTTACAAGTTTACTAATCACTTTTTCATATGAAGATTTATCTGCTGCTATATTATCAAGTTTTTCCCGTAATAAATCACTCATAAGAGTTCTGTCAATTCGTGTTCTTGCGATTTCTTTGTCTGTGAAACCAAGTATTTTTACTAAATCTGATGCTACATCATTCCAGTAATTTGCTATAACTGTTTCCGGTGCAGCTCCTACTTTTTTCAACGCATACTCGTCAAGAGTAAATTTTTGTGCATTAAAGCTGTCTAAAATTTTAACAACATTTTTCAGTTTTTCAACTGCGTCTTTATTAAGAACATTAGATTTAACTTTTTGAAGAATAATGTTAACAGGGTTGCTATCTTTATTCTTTGTCATGTTACTCATAACAAGTGTTCTTGCAAGTTTTAAATCTTTGCTTTTATCCGGATGGGTTTTATTATATTCAATAACATTTTTTGAAACCAAATCAAGAATTACCTGTCTGATTGAGCTAAATTGAGTTTTGCTTAAATCCTTGTCATATAATTCAGAATTTTTAAGTGCATTTATTATACTGTTTTCATCAGGAATTACAGTTTTCAAAAATTCTTCATCTGCTCCGGGAATACGTTTTTTGAATACTGTATTCAGATTTCCGATAACTTCCTTAATACTGTCATCCTGTATTTTATATACGGGTTCTCCAAATACTTTTTCTTTTAAATCTTTTTCAATATTTTTTGCGGTTATCGGATTTATATATTTAGAAATTACAGAGGTAATTTGTTCTTCCAATTCAGGTGTAAGTTTTTTATTCAGGTTGTTGCCAAGAATTTTTTCCAGTTCTTTTTCAACGGATGTATATTCATATTTTTTTGAATATTCATTAATGTTATTTATAATTTTATCTGCAGATTTGTTATTTTTTTTATCAAAATATTTGCTCAGATAAGGTTCGGTTAAATTACAAATAAGACCGCTCATAATCGGAGTTGCAAAACCTGCTGTAAGCATCCATAATGTGTTATTTTGAACTGCAATTTTTTTCATCTTTTCTTGAATAAACTCGCGTCTGTTCGGAATATTTTTGGGAACTCCCATTCTATCACCCATTTTATCAATTTCTTTATCAGTATATAAATCCCATGGTAAGAATTGCGGATCCTGATAAAATGGTTTCCTTCTTCCGAAACTGTCTTCGTATTGTTTTTGAACATTTACTCCGTGTATTAAGTATGCCGGTAATTGGATAGCTATTTTAGGCCAGATTGCCATTGCACCTAAAAATGATGCTAATCCTATAAATTCCATCCCCTTTGTCACCGGAGTTTGTTTTTTTGTAAACAGATATCCTGCAATGCCAAGTCCACCTAAAAGTAAACCTAAATCATTAAGTTTACCTAGTTCATGGTCATTTGCTTTCCCGCTTACTGCATGTTTTAAAGCTTTTGCATCATATACAATATCCTGAGCAAAAAGTAATGGCGCATTGAAAATATTACCATTTATTAACCTGCCTTTACCTGTAAGTGGTTTAATAAATGTTCTGTTATCAAGCTCTTTTTGTATATCAAAATCAGGCATTGGCTTTTTCGGCGCTTCTTGCTTTTTAATCGGCTGCCGGTTCATAGCGCTTGTAGGTTTTGTTGTTATGTAGTTTTGGATTAAATTTGATGTCATATTAGCTTACCACATGTTTTTCATCTTTTTTGATTATATCTGAATTTGATTTAGGTTGCTTTTTTACTCCTGCAACAGTGTTTATTACACCAAGGGCAGATACAAGGAGTGAAGAACCGAGTAGAATTTTTCCGGCGTGTTTAGATATACCTTTACCTTCCCCTTTGTATAATGCTTTAGCACTGTCAATGAAACTTTTCCCAAATGCCTTTAAAGATTTCCCGAATTCTTCAGGTTTCCAGAATTTAAATGTCATTACTTTAAAATAATCTTCCCATGGTTTTTGAAAAGCAAGTGCAACTCCGCTGGCAGCCCAGAAATAGCAAGAAATATTTTTAGCAAGGTTTGATTTTACAATAATTTCTTTAATTCTGGGTTTTGTTTCCTGATCGGAGTCATTCAGGTTTTCACCCATATTTAATTTTTTTGCGATTTTGTCGTAACGGAAGTTTCTCTTTTCGCCTTTTGACTGGTCTCCGTACAGCAAATCCCATCTTGGGAATTCCACACTTTCAAAGACTTTATGATACTCTATGCTGGTTATATCTGTATCATTAACATTATCGGGAAGTTCATAAATAACTTTCGCATACGGCCGGTCTGTGTCAACTCCTGTTAACATATTTACCGGTACGCTGATCAATTTTTTAGATAAACTTTTTGCAATTCCGTAGAACAAAACTCCAAGAGCCATTTTTTGTCCTACTTTAGATGCCTGAACTTTGTCAAATGGGGAATAATACTTATTTGCATAGTTAAAAAGCGCCATTAATGTTGCACTGCCTATTAAGTATGGCACTGTTCCCATTGTAAGAAATTCATAAAAATTCGCATTTTTACTGCCTTTTAAACCTTTTGCCGGATAAAGAGTAAAGGCATTGGTTACTTTGTCCATGCCTATTCTCATGTTGGTTAACGGATTATTTCCCAAAAGAGTATCATGATTGTATTTTTTTGAATTCTGCTCTTTCCTTTCCGGTTCAGCGCAAAAATTTATGGAATGTTTTATATTGTTAACAGGTTGAATCATATTTACTCCGCATATAGACAATATTAGAAGATTCGTAAAGATTATTTTTTGACAGGAATACTAAAAATTTTACATTTTTTTACAAAATGTTTAGCTATATATGGCAAAGAAAACGGCAGTTGCAAGACCCGCTATAATGCAGTAATATCCGAATATTGCAAGAGAAAACTTTGATATGAATTTCATAAAATATTTTATACATACATATCCTACAACGGCAGAAACGATTGTTCCGGCTGTTATTGCTTCCCAATTATACTGCATGGCTTCATGGATATCAATTTTTACAAGCGGATAAACCATAGAAGCTCCTAAAATAATTGGAATACTAAGCAAAAATGAGTATCTTGCGGCTGTTACTCTGTCCAGTCCGCAAAATAAACCTGTTGCGATGGTCCAACCCGAACGGGAAAAACCTGGAAGTGCGGCTAATCCCTGTGCCAGACCGATAAATATTGATGTTTTTAAATCAACCTCGCATTTTTTTTCTTCAATTTTTTTTGATTTATATTCGCTGTATAGAAGTGTAAAACCTGTTATGAAGAGCAGAATTCCAACAATTGACGGAGCATAAACAAGTTTTTCAGCTACTTCATTAATAGGCAGGGCAAGAGCAATCGTGACAACTGTGCCCAAAATAATGAATAAACCGAGTTTAGCCTCATTATTTGACCAATTTTTTGTTTTCAAGGCATGCCACATTGCTTTTAAAATATTCATTATGTCTTTTCTAAAAAATATTAATACGGCAATTAATGTTCCAAGATGCACCATAATATCAAAGAAAACTTCTTCATTTGAGGTTTGAACAATTTCTATACTTTTAAAAACTTTGTAAAAGTTAGATGTAAAAACCAGATGCGCTGAGCTTGATATAGGTAAAAATTCGCTCAAGCCCTGTACTATCCCCATTAATATAGCCTGTATAAAATTCATTATATTCTCCTGTTTAAAATTTATTCTTCTTCATAGTAGCTGCAGCAAGATGTTTGGGTTTCCCAGACAGTTACTTTGTTGAGTTGAACAACTCTTTCCTTTAATTTATTATAGATAAACATTGATATCATTTCGCTTGAGGGGCTTTCTCCTTTGAATTCCGGTAGTGCATTTATATCTTTATGGTCAAGAAGATCTAAAACAGCTTTCAATTCTTTTTTTAAAATTTTATAATCTATTAATATATTACTTTTATCGAGAGTATTTCCTTTAACATAAACTTCAACCATCCAGTTATGTCCGTGTTGATTTTCGCATTCTCCTTCGTAATTCAGAAGATGATGAGCAGCGGCAAAAAAAGCCTGTGTTTTAATTTCAAACATTTTTTATATCCTCTTTTTTAATATATAATCACAAAATTCTCTGACAGCTCCGCGTCCGCCGTTTTTTACCGAAACAAAATTTGCAATTTCTTTTACTTCGTCAACTGCATCTGCGGGGCATCCTTTTAACGCAACTTTTTCTAAAATACAAATATCTGGCAAATCATCTCCCATATATGCAATTTCATCAAAGGAAATATTATATTTGTTCATAATCTCTTCAAGAGTTGCGATTTTGTTTTTAGAACCCTGATGAAGTTCTTTTATATTTAAATTTTTTGCTCTGTGTGCAACGGTGCCGTTGTTTCTTGCTGTAATAATTGCCGTAACAATTCCGGCATTATTCAAATTAACAATCCCCTGACCGTCTTTTGCATTAAAAGTTTTATATTCATGTCCGTTTTCATCGAATGTTAAACTCCCGTCTGTTAATACTCCGTCAACATCAAATGCCACAAGTTTTATTGTCATTTATGCAACTCCCGCTTTTAAAAGGTCATGAATATGTATTACCCCAATAGGCTTGTTATTTTCATCAACAACAGCAAGTGCCGTGATTGAATACTTTTCCATTAAGTTAAGAGCACTTGCGCCGTAATCTTTTTTTGATATTCGTTTCGGCTTTTCGGACATAACATCTTTTGCAAGAAGCGGTCTGATATTTTGATATTTAATAAGCGTTCTTCTTATATCTCCGTCAGTCAAAACTCCGGTTAATTCGCCTGATTCATTTACAATCATTGCCATTCCGAGTTTCTTTTCTGATATTAATTCAATAACTTCCGCAAACGAATTTGTTTCTCTTGCAATAGGCAGTTTGTCAGGTTCTGTCAGCATCAAGTCAGCTACCTTATAAGTAAAACCTTTGCCGAGCGCGCCTGACGGGTGGAAGATAAGGAAATCTTCTTCTGAAAACCCTCTTTTTTCCAGAAGACATACAGCAAGAGCATCTCCCATTGCTAAAGTCGCGGTTGTACTTGCCGTAGGTGCTTTATTGAGCGGGCATGCTTCTTTTTCAACGGAAATATCAAGCGTAACATCTGATGAATGAGCAAGGGTAGAATCCATTTTTCCTGTCATACCTATCATTGTTACCCCGAAACGTTTAATAAGCGGTAAAAGATTTAAAAGCTCCTGTGTTTCTCCGCTATTTGATATTGCAATAACAACATCATTACGTGTGATAATTCCCGAATCACCATGGGTGCTTTCTGCCGGATGGAGAAAATAAGAAGGAGTTCCTGTAGATGTAAGGGTTGCGGCAATTTTTCTTCCTATATGACCCGATTTTCCCATCCCTGTAATAATTACACGTCCTTTACAGTTATAAAGAATATTAACTGCTTTATCAAAATCTTCTCCGATGTTATTTTTCAGACGTAAAATAGAATTTGCTTCAATATCCAGTACTTCCTTTGCAAGTTCGTTAATTCTGCTGTTGTTCATAGTAATTGTTTCCATTTCCTAATCCCCCATCAATAATGAAATTATATAATAAATATCATTTAAAAGTATTAAATAGAGTTAAAATATTTAATTTTTGTAAAATATAAACGTAAATTTTAATATGATGAATTATTTTAAGATTACAAATAGTAATTCTAAAGGTATTGTGAATAATTTTAAAAGATTTTTGAAAAAGGCTGAAAATTCAAATGTTTTTGTTGATTTATCTTCATTAAACATTCTGGATACAGTTAAATTTGTACTTCTTTTTTCTCCCTTTTATTATCAAAAGTTCCCATACGGGAAATTAAAATACCATCTTGCTTCTGATGATATAAAAGAATATGTAAGTCTGTTTGCAGGTAGAAATTTAGAATTTATTTAAATTTACTAGCAAAAAATTTTTTTACATGGTTTATTAATAGCATGCTTAAGGTAGAAAATATAAACACAAGGTATTATTTGCCATCTTTTACCGGTGCTGTTAATCCGGCAGATTCCGGTAAAAAAGAAAAATCTGACAAAGTTAACGGTACAAAACTCGCTGCAGGAGTTGCAGCAGCTGCCATTGCAATTGCCGGTATTAGAATCCTTAAAGGACGCGGTAATGTGATGTCATCTTCGACTCTTCCTTATTCAAAGCCGGAAATTATTAACATTTTTAACGGTAAAAAAAATCTTATGATGGAGGCAGAAAAGGACATTCGTAGTGATATTTCAAAGCTTTTCCAGGCATTTAGGGAAAATGGAGAAAATGCACAGATTTTTGAACCCCGTATAAAAACTGTAGAAGGTGAATTCAATACAAAAATTGCATTTGATAAGAGAGAATTGGAAGATGAAAATTTCGATGCCGTAATCAGCTTAATAGAAAGCTATTCTCCTTCTCATTTTAATCCAAAAGGTGTAAACTTTGACGTTAAAAGATTGGATAGTATTATAAATGACGCAAAGCCTCTGGAAAAACAAACTTCTGTCTATTTTTGTATTCGTACGCAAAAAACCTGGGATGAATTTAAATCTTTTGATTTTGCTGACAAATTAAAAAAAGATGCTATTTTTAAAGATGAAGATTATGTTTTAACATCGCGGGTTTATGATGACTTTCTTGCTCAGGCTGATCCTGTAAATTATAAAGATCATAAAGACTGCGGATATCTTGTTCGTTTATGGCTGCCGGAAAAAACAAAAGGGATAGATTGCAGAAGATGCAGCGGAAAAGATTCTGATAAAGGTTTAAATGCTCTTTTTATTCTTCCTAAAAATTCTAAATTCCAAATTTCTCAAATTGATGATGATACAAGAATAATAGATGCAAACTATATTATTTAATATTTTCTTTAAATTATAATCTTGTGTTATAATGAATTTTATTTAGGATTAAAAGGAGGGTTTATGATTGAGCAATTGCATAACATAGTCCAGGCTCACAGTATTACAGTTTCTGCTGCAGTTCTTTTAGTTGCATATATATTCATCGCACTGGAAAAAATTCCTAAGGTTACGATTGCCCTTGTCGGTGCTGCAATAACAATTTTACTCGGACTTGTGAGTCAGACAAAGAATTTAGACGGAGCAATTGACCCTCATTACTTTATTAATTTTGTTGATTTTAATGTAATATTTTTACTTGTTTCAATGATGATAATTGTAAGTATTGCTGCTAAAAGCGGTATGTTTAACTGGGTTGCAAATAAACTTTTGATTTTAACAAAAGGGCATCCTGTCGGCGTATTGATTGTTCTGGGAATATTCACGGCTGTTGCTTCTGCATTTCTGGATAATGTAACAACAGTAATTCTTATAATGCCTGTTACGTTTTTCATTGCGGATAAACTTGGTATAAATCCTGTACCTTATCTTTTAACTGAAGTATTTGCCTCAAATATAGGGGGTACTGCTACTTTAATCGGTGATCCGCCGAATATTATTATAGGAAGTGCCGCCGGATTATCATTTATGGATTTTGTAAATGAATTAACACCTGTTATTGCAGTGATTATGGCGGTTGTTCTTTTTGTATTGTGGTTGTTTTTTAAAAAGGACTTGCATACTACTTTTGAAAAAATGGAGGCTGTTGCAAATCTTGACAACTCAAAAACAATTACGGACTTTCCTCTTATGATAAGAAGTGCAGTTGTTCTTGCGTTAGTTATTTTCGGTTTTGTCCTGCATGATATAACGCATATTGAAACCTGTGTTACGGCAATGCTAGGGGCAAGTTTTTTGCTGTTGTTCGAAAAACCGAAAGATATATTCTGTGAAGTTGAATGGAATACAATTTTCTTCTTTATAGGTTTATTTATTATAATTGGCGGTCTGGAAGCATCGGGCGGTATTGCTATTATGGCAAAATGGGTTTTGAATGTTACGGAAGGTTCACAATCTGCAACGGCAATGATTATTCTCTGGGCTTCGGGATTGATATCAGGTGTAATTGATAATATTCCTTATACGGCAACAATGACTCCAATGCTTTTAGAAATAAGTAATGTAATGGGTGTCGATTATACTTATCCTCTATGGTGGTGCTTGTCTTTGGGTGCATGTCTTGGTGGAAATTTTACAATTATTGGTGCTGCCGCAAATGTTATAGTATCTGAAACTTCCGCTCACCATGGACATAAAATAGAATTTATGCAATTTTTAAAATACGGTTTTGTTGTAATGCTGATATCACTTGCGTTGAGTTCGGTATATATTTGGATGAAGTTTTTAAATTAATTAGCCTCTTGTTTGACCTTTTGTTTTTTATATTTGATAAGCAAAAGTAGAGGTATTACGGCAACGGCCATAAGTGCAAGAACAGTAAAAGCATCAAAAAATGATGCGAGTCTTGCCTGCTGTAACATCTGATTGTATATAGTTCCGCCGGCTTTTTTTGCTGCAACAACTTCAGGGTAGTGCATCATAAATTTAGTTTTTAATGCGCCGAGTTTATACAAATACATGTGATTATGCGGTGATAGATTTTCAACGAGATAAGTCTGTCTTACCTGTGAAACTCTGGCAATAAATGTTGCTGATGCTGATGTTGCTATTGCAGTTATAAGGTTTTTAAACAAAGCATGTAATGATGCGGCATCAGCATTTTTTGAAGCAGGAAGTGTCTGGAAAGACAGAGCCGTAACAGGTACAAATGCCATCGGAACTCCTACACAGAGTAAAAGATTTGGTAATATAACGCTTTCTATTGAAGAAGTAGTGTTCAATTGTGTCAGCATTAATAAAGATATAGATATTGTTGTAAACCCTGCTGCAGCCATAACTTTAGGGTGAATAAATCTTGAAATTTCTCCAAATCCAAGTAAACATACAAGACATATTATAGATCTCGGAAACATTGCAAGACCTGACTTAGAAGGGCTGTATCCCAACAAACTCTGGACAAACATAGGTACGAGAAGCAATGTCGAATATATTGTAACATTAATAAATGAGCTCATTAATGTCCCAAACATAAAGTTTTTGTCTTTAAATACTCTTATGTCGATTACGGGATACTTATATTCAAGTTCCCAAACATAAAAGAATACAAACGCAAAAACGCATACTCCTGTCGTCCAGCAAATCCATGTTGTATCAAACCAGTTATACTGCTGTCCTTTGTCTAATACAATCTGCATACATCCCATTGCAATTACAATTGCGCTGTAGCCAATTATATCAAATTTTTTGTTGTATTTTTGTTTTTCAGGTTTGTCATTGGGTACAAACATTTTGACAAGAGCAAATGAAATCATACAAAGCGGAATATTCATGATAAAAATCCACTGCCATGAGTAATTATCTGTCAAATATCCGCCGAAAAACGGGCCTGCAAGCGGTGAAAACATTGCGGCAACACCGAATAAACCCATTGCAACACCTCTTTGCTCCGGCGGAAATATTTCAAGTAAAACTGCCTGACACAAAGGCAAGATAGCACCGCTTCCAATACCTTGAACAAGTCTTGCCGCAATAAGAGCCTGAAGGTTTGGGGCAAGTATGCAAAGCAGACAACCGAGAGCAAATATCCAGATACTGTAAAAAAGTAACAGTTTTTTACCTATCAATCTTACCAGATAACCGGTTACGGGAAGCATAAGCCCGCCTGATATAATATAACAGGTAATAACGGTGTTTGTTTCATATTGTGTTGCTCCGTAAAAACCTGCAATATGCGACTGGCTTACGTTTGTCGCAGAGGACGCGGCAAGCGAAAGAAATGCCGGAAGCAATACGGATATTGCAACGATATAGGGGTTTGTTTTTTTTGTTTCTTCCATTATCTGATTTTAACCTTTGGTACTACTGACATTCCCGGGACAATGTTGTAATCTTTTATATCTTCATCAAAAAGAATCTTTACGGGTACACGCTGAACGATTTTTACGTAGCTTCCTACTGCATTTTCCGGAGGAAACAAACTTGATTTTGCGCCCGTTGAACGCTGAATACTGTCAACATGACCTTTAAAGCGTTTATTCGGGTAAGTGTCGACCCTAATAGATACAGGCTGCCCTTTTTTCATATTGGTTAATTGTATTTCTTTAAAATTTGCTATGACCCAAACCTGTTCCGGAACTATATTCATAAGCGGCTGTCCAACCTGAACATAGTTGCCCATTTCTACACTTCTTGCAGATACCATTCCTGATTGCGGAGCATAGATTTTTGTATATGAAAGATTTAATTTTGCCTGTTCTACTTCAGCTTCCAGTCTTTTTATTTCTGCTTGAACCGCTTCTGCTTTTGCCTGATGGGATTCTAGGGCTGACTGCATTGCTTTGGATTTTTCTGTTGCGGCTTTGTGATTGGCCTGTGCAACTGTATAATGAGTGTTGCTGTTATCGTAATCCTGTTTTGAAACTATACCTTCTTTATACATATCAGTGTATCTTTTGTGGTCTTTTGTTGCAAAATCAAGTTTTGATTGAGTAGATGTAACATCTTCATAAGACTGGTTAACATTTGAAGTTCCTTCTTCAATTTGTTTTTCGGTAACAGTCAATTGAGCTTTAGCTTCAGCAAGTTTTGCTTCTGCCTGATGAAGTTTTACTTCATAATCTGCGGGATCAATTTCAACAAGAAGCTGTCCTGCTTTAACTTCGTCATTATCATCAACAAGAAGTTTTATAACGGGCCCTTCTACACGCGGTGCAACAGAAACCAATCTCCCTTCAACAAATGCATCGTCTGTTGATTGGAAAAAAGTTGCATGTATTGCAAGGTAAATTCCCATTAATACAAGTATAAAGGCTGTTATTACAGGAACAAATACCCGTTTTTTCTTATATTCGGGGCGTTTTTTCTTTGCTTTTTCTTTTCTTGTTTTTAATCTTTCTTTAGCTTTTTCTTCAAATTCTTCACTGTGTTGTTTCTTTTGGGGTTTTTCTGCCATTTGTCACCTCTTAATTATATTTGCATATTTAATTTTTCTTCCAAATTCGCTTTTATTTTATTTAATACTTTTAAACAACTTGTTAATTCTTCATCGCTTATCCCTTTGACTGTGTCCTGCCAGTGTTCCAATACGGTCGGTACGACTTTTTTGTAGGCTTGTTTCCCTTCTTCAGTTATGTTAATTTTAAAGATTTTCCTTTTGTTAGTGTCAGGAGTTCTTGTAACAAGTCCTTTTTCTTCCAAAATATTTATAATTCTTGTAATATTTGGTCTGTCTTTAAGGGTTAATGCCCCAATCTGTCTTTGATACAAACCGTCATGGTCAAGAATAGCTGTTAATACTGTAAATTGTTCTGGGGTTATAGGGTATTTTGCTTTAGCAAATTTTTGGTTTGCTATGGCGCGAACCATTTTGCCGACACGCACCAGCTTCATACCGATTCTGCTTTGTAATAAATTAAACTTGTCCATGATTTTTCTTTGTGTTATTGTGTTATTATAATAACACAAAAAAG
>CALUUR010000037.1 GCA_944324015.1 Candidatus Gastranaerophilales bacterium | reverse complement strand
TTTCAGTCATAGTTCATCTCCTTTCTTATTGTATAATAAACACTTAATATCTTGATATAACTATAACATGAAAATAGTAAATGCAACAGTTTTTTATTTTTTAAAATAATCGCAGATTAAAGTTTTTTTGCGCGGCAAAAAATTTTTGATGCTGACAACTACTTTGTTCTTTTTTGACTCTTCTAATTCTTTTTTCAGGATGGCTTTTTCTAAAACGACTTTATTGTATAAATCAGAGCATATTGTGCTTTTATCAATATGTTCTTTTAATTTAGCCAGTTGAATTTCTTTTTCTTTAATTAATCGGGTTAGTTCTTTTTCCACTTTGAAAGACCTCTTTGTACCATATTAGAATAAAGCCAATCTGTTTTTTTTAAATCATTTTTTTAGTTGATTTAAACTTAAACTGTTAATAAATCATACTCATAACCGATTTTTAAAGCCTTAATATTTAACGGTAAAAGATTTTTTCTGTGAGGTGGAATTACCGTATCCAGAGCCTGATTTAATGTTTCAAGGTTTACCAGTCTGCTGGCTTTTACAAGAAGTCCGAGTGCAAGAATATTAGCCATTTTGATATTGCCTACATCCTCAGCCAATTTTGTAATAGGTGCAAAAAGGTAGTTTATGTCTGTTCTTGTTTTTATTTCTCTGGCAAGTGTTGAATTTGCAATCATCCAACCGCCTTTTTTAATTTTTGATAAAAATTTGTCGAATGAAGCCTGATTAAGGGCTATAACAAAGTCAGCATCAGACTTATTTACTTCGCTGACCTCTTCATCGCTCATTACGACTTCACAATTAACGGTTCCCCCGCGCATTTCCGCACCGTACGAAGGATACCATGTAACATGTTTCCCTGCTAACATAAAGGCATTAGCCAGTACTTCTCCTGCCAGCAATACGCCCTGTCCGCCAAATCCTGCTATTATAAAATTTTTTTCCATTTTTTTACCTATACTGTTAAATTTATCCTATGTCTAATGTGATAATCCAAACATTATGTTTGGTCTTTGTATATTCCGGGCTTAAATACCGCCATCATTTCATTTCTTACTCTTTCATGAGCTTTTTGCGGTGACATTTTCCAATTTGTCGGGCAGGTCGAAAGAATTTCTACAAATCCGAAGCCTAACCCTTTTATCTGGACTTCAAAAGCTTTCTTTATAGCCTGTTTTGCTTTTCTGATATTGGCAACAGTATCAAGAGATACTCTTGCTGAGAATGCTGTACCGTCGCACAGAGCGATGTGTTCAGCGATTTTTATCGGATACCCGTAATAATCAACATTTCTTCCTGTCGGCGATGTTGTTGTTACCTGTCCCAAAAGTGTTGTAGGTCCTAATTGGCCTCCGGTCATGCCGTAAGTCGTATTATTTATGCAAATTGCCGTCAATTTTTCACCTCTTAAAGCCGCATGCATACTTTCTGCCAGGCCGATTGAGGCGAAATCACCATCGCCTTGATATGTGAATACAATTTTATCAGGTCTTGCCCTTTTTATGCCTGTTGCTTCAGCCATAGCCCTTCCATGCGGAGCTTCAAGGGCATCTACATTTATAAAGTCATAAGTTGTAACCGAGCACCCTATTGATGCTGATAAAATAGTATTCTCTCTTATTCCCAGCTCGTCTATAACTTCTGCAACAAGTCTGACAGCAATTCCGTGGTCACAGCCGGGACAGAATGAATATTTAACGTCACCTTTAAGAGATTCCGGTAATTTAAAAACTTGTGTTGCCATTATAATAATTCCTCAATTTTTGATACAATTTCAGCTGCCGAAGGCGGAGCGCCTACCCCTTTATTAACTAATTCAACAGGGCATGCTCCATTGACTGCAAGTCTGACATCATTTACCATTTGCCCCATGTTAACTTCTACGGTTACAAATTTCTTTGTTTTTTGCGCAAGTTCATGCAATCTTTTATTAGGGAAAGGATATAGGGTAACCGGTCTGAAAAGTCCGGCTTTTATTCCTTTTTCTCTCAATTGTTTCATTGCTGTTTTAGCGTTTCTTGATGTACTGCCGAAACTTACAAGAATAATATCTGCATCGTCAGTGTTAATTTCTTCCCATTCTACTTCATTTTCTTCAATAACTTTGTATTTCTGGTAAAGTTTTTCAAGAAATACACACTGATTATCCGCTAACGGAGCATATGAACGTATTATTCTTGCCTCTCTTCCTTTTGCGCCTGTTAATGCCCAGCTTGATGTATCAATTTCAGGGTATGGATAATCGTAAAATTCTACAGGTTCCATCATCTGCCCTAAAAGCCCGTCTGCAAGTAAAACAGCCGGATTTCTGTATTTTTGGGCAAGATAGAAAGCCTTGTAAGTTAAATCGACACATTCCTGTACTGTTGACGGAGCAAGCACGATAAGATGATAATCTCCGTTTCCGCCGCCTTTAGTAGCTTGAAAATAGTCGCCCTGTGACGGATAAATATTTCCGAGTCCCGGACCGCCTCTCATCACACTTATCAGTACAACAGGAAGTTCATCAGCGGTTGCATAAGAAAGACCTTCCTGCATTAAAGCTACGGCGCATGAAGAAGATGAAGTCATTGCTTTTACGCCTGTTGAAACTGCACCTATAGTCATATTTATCGCGGCAAGTTCGCTTTCGGCAGATACATAACCTCTTTTTAATTCCTGCATTTTACCGCTCATAAATTCTCCGATTTCGCTCTGCGGAGTAATAGGATATCCGAAATAACACTGACATCCTGCAAGGATTGCAGCCTGTGCTATGGCATAGTTCCCTTTTGTCAAAACTTTTTTATTGGTTAAACATTCTGTAGTCATTTTTTTTATCCTTTATAGACTTCGGTAATTGCCAGATCAGGACATCTTGTTGCACACATTGCACAACCAAGGCATTCATGATGTGGGTCATTGAATTCTACGACATGATTTCCCAAACTGTTTGTTTCTTTACTCACTTTTAACAATTTTTTGGGGCATTCTTCCAAGCATAAATAGCATGCTTTACATTTTTCTTTATTTATTACTATGTAGCTCATCTACACCTCTTACACTTTTTTGTCTAAATACTATTATATCACTTAATAAAAAAAGGAACACTATATCTTTACAATTGTAATATTAAAAGTTAACAGTTTGCATAGTTTATTATGGTTCTGTTAAAATAAAATCCGGATGGATATTTTTTTGAGAGAAAGTGAAAACAAATGGCTTTAACAGTTGATGAAATTGCTGAAATATTAAATACTATGCGGGAAGAAAATGAAACTGCTACGCATGGGATTGAAAGGGTTTTAACTGGGCTTAATAATAAAATTGATATAATTGCGGATGATAATGAAGCCACAGATTTGTTAAGAGTTTATATTTCCGAACTTAAAAAATCTGTTGAGGAAAAGCACAATGATACTTTTGATAAATTAATAGAATTGGAAACTTTATTCAATAATCTGAGTTCATCGGCAAAAGAAACAGCAAAAATATCTGAGTTAAGAGAACTTTTCACCAATTTAGAAACAGGAGTAAGTTCATTTTCCAATGAAGTTTTATCTCAAAAAAATCTTCTGGATAGTCTTTCCGTACGAATAGAGCAATTGAAAGATTCTTCATTTAATCGGGATGAAATCTCATCTTTATTTCAGGAAGTATCTGTTGATATATCAGGAATTAATTCTTATCTGGACAATTCTTTTAAATCTGTTCAGGACAGGATTACAAGTGTTATTTCTGTATTAAATGAACTTGACAGCTCAAAAGAAATTATTGCTTTAAAAGATGATATTAATACACTGAATTTAAAAATTGAGGAATTGCCTTCAAGTATTTCACAATTTTATGATATTTTTAATTCTTTAAAGGATATTATCTTATCCTCATCAAACGAACTTTCTTCCGGTTTTGTTGAAGAATTTCAAAGACTTGAAAGTTCTTTTGAAAGTATTGTAACCGGTGCGGATTTTAAAAGTTTTAAAAGTGATTTGGCAGATTTTGTTCAAAAAATTATAGATAATTCTACAGCATTAAATTCCGAACTTTCATACAGTACAGAAAGGATTGAAAGTATTCTAGAAACTGTTAAATCTCTTGACTTTAGAGATGATTTTGAAAATATAGTATCAAAGGTAAATGAATTACATAAATCTTTTGAAGATGGTTCACGTTTAAATTATACTAATTTATCAAAAGAAATAAGTTCTCTTTCTGATAATTTTAATAAAAGTTTTGAAAATCTTGATTCCGAAAGACAGGAATTTTATGCATCTTTAAAAGAAAGTCTGGATAATATATTGGTTACTTTAAGCGGTCTTGCAGGATTAAATACTCAGGCAAAACTGGAGGATATATTACAGCTTATAAGGAATATTACAGATTATGTAAATCAGTTAAGAAACGGCATAAGCTCTGATATCCAGTCTGATTACGGGGATTTAAAGGCCGGTATGGGTTCTGTTGTTACTCTTCTGGAAGCTGTTAAAAGTGATGTTATATCAAAAAACGAAGAAAATTTTGCTCATTCAGATGAAACATTAATTCGTCTGGAGGAAAAAATAGATACACAGATTAAAGATATTAACAGTTTAAAAAATGCTTTTGAAGAAAAAACGAACATTGAGCCTTCTGTAATAACAGATATTTTAGATAAAATATCGGGAGAAATATCTCAGGCAGCAGCAAGTATTCAAGATAATTCAAATTCCAACTATGAGGCTGTTAAAACTTATGTTGAAGAAATTATTTCAAGTGTAAATAATTTAAATACTCAATTAATAAAATTATCCGAAGAAAGTTCTGATAAACTTCGAGATGATATTACTGGTATTTCTGCGGATATAAACGAACTGAAAACTGAATTCAGAGAGTCTGTGCAGGCAGATTTAGAAAATACTTCAAAACTTTTGATTTCTGTTGATGAAGTTCTTTCAAAAGTATCAGGTGTAGAAGAAACATTTTCAGAAAATTCTAAGAATAATTTTGAGAACCTTAAATTAATTCTTGAAAACTTATCCCGTAAAATTTCAGATGATATTGAAGAACAGAAAAATATATTTAATCAGATAAATTCTGATTCGGATAAAGAAAAAATAGATTTTTTAAACAGGCTTTCTTCAGATGTTAAGGATATTCAATCTGTGTTGTCTTTTAATATTGATTCTTTTAAATATAATGTTCAGGAAAATATCCAGAATATAAAAGATTATATTGGAGAGCTCAGTACTTCTTTAACGTCAACACAAACAGATAATGACAATAAATTAACAAATAAACTTGAATCAATAGAAGTTTTGTCTCATGCATTTGAAGCGTCTATTTCTTCGGTTCATAATGAGGTTGTTAACATTACGGAACAACTTTCTTCTTTTAACTTTGAAGAACAAAACAGTAATATTACAAATCAGTTTTTCAATGTTATTTCTGTCTTAAACACAATTTTGTCTTCTGTAGAGGAAATAAACAAAAAAAATTCGGAATTATCAGATGTTATATTAAATATTAATTCAGTTTTGGAGTCGCAAGAAGATACTGCAAAAATTCTTGATAAACTTGAATCAATTGAAAAACAGGATTATTCTTATGATTTAGAGCAGCTTTCATCTAAAATTGAAGATTTATCCGTACTTTTTGAGACATCATCAAATAACAATTATGAAAATCTTGCAGAAAAATTAGACCTAATTAATAAAAATATTCAGGATGACAATAAAGCGGATACTATTATTGAAAAAATTGATGATTTTTCAAATATGATGTTTTCTCTTAGAGGTTTAATTGAAAATTTAAATTCTTCGGGCGGAGAAAAGCTTTCACAAGAATTCGGCAAATATGAGCAAATGTTTGCTGCAGTTGTGACATCTGAGGATTTTCAATCTTTTCGAACTGATTTATCTGAGTTTTTGCAGAAAATTCTGGATAATGCCGGAATACTACAAATGAACAGTGAAACAGCAAGAGAACAGATTTCTGTAATAATTGAAAAACTTAATGCATTTGATTATTCTGATGATTTTGAAAATATAGCCGGTAGAATAGATGAAATAAAAGAATCTTTTGAAAATAATTCAAAAATGAATTATGAAAATATCATTCAAGAAATTGATAGTATAAAAGATTTAATTACACGAAATTTTAATAATAATATAAATCTTGCAAATTTTGAGCAAATAAATTCTGCAATTACTGATTTATCACTGAAAATTCAATTTTTAAATGACTTATCTCAAAAAAATTCGGTTGAAATTCTCCAAAAGATATCCGATGAAATCAGTCTTTTGAACGGTGAGATTGAAACCCGTCTTGATGGAAATACTAAGTCGGGATTTGAAGATTTAAAACTTTATGTGACTAATATAGCCGCTGAAATATCATCAATTAAAGACGATTTTTCAAAGCAAAATGATGCAAATGCCTTTAGTATATCCTCAGGTTTTGATAGTGTGAAATTATCTCTTGAAAATATATTAACAACATTTAATTCTTTGAACGGCGAATTGTTGGATGCATCTTCTAAGAGTGCAGATGCATTGCTTGCCGAAGTAAAAGATGCCGGTATAAAAGTTGATGATTTAAAATTTGAATTACAGCATATATCATCTGCTTATCTTGAGAGAGTTTTTGATGTCGTAAAAACAATAGATGAAAAAATTGAACTTTTATCTGACGGTTTTTCCGGTAATGTAACAGACAATATCAACTCTTTAAAAGAAATGATTTCTGCTTTGTCGGAGAATTTCAAAGAGATTAATGAAGATTTTTATCGTAAATTAAATGATGATAATCTCTCACAAAATGTTGAATTGCAAAATATTTCAAACAATATTTCTGATTTAAAATCTCATATATCAGATACTATAGAAGGGCTCAAGGTGTATGTTACAGAGCTTGATTCAGTTTCTAATGAATTGAAGTCCGGAAATATTAACACTATTTCAGAAAAACTTTTAAATATAGAGGCATCTATTGTTCAATCTTCAGAAGATTATGAGCAAAGGATGGAAACTTTGCAGGGCAAGCTTTCTGAATTCGTTCAGATTGTTGAAAATAGTACTTCTGATACGGAAGCTAAAATAGCTTCTTCTCTTGATGAAATTACAGAAGTAAAATCTGAACTGGTTTCTTTGAGTGATGTATTGAAGTCATCTAAAATAACTGCTGATGAAAAATTTACGGAAACTATTTCAGTTATTGATAAAGGTATTGAAAATATCATTGATGAAATTAACTCATCTTTTTCATCGTTGTCGGATAATTCCGTAAAGGAAAATCTTTCCGTTATTGAAGATAAATTAACAATTCTTTTAAATGATGTGGAGAATCTTAAAAACAATGATACTTCAGCTAACCTTGAAAAGGTATCCGATACTTTGTCCGAAAAGATTTTATCCCTTAAGCAGGAATTTGAGCTTGTAAATACTGATATTACAGATGCATTTCAATGTAAAGCAGAGGAAATCATAAGGGCATTTGAACCTGTAAAAAACGGAATTGAAGAATTTTCAACATATAATTTTGAAAAAGTTCTGGCAGAATTAAAATCTCAAATACAAGATTCGTTTGAAAGTTTTACAATGGATGTGAACGGGGAACTCGGTTTATCTTCTGAATCTATTGAAAGATTGCAACAGGCTTATAAAGAGTTGTTTAATAAAATTTCTTCAATAGAAGAAAGTGTATGCAACAGTATTCAAAGTGATATTGAACTTTTAAGTTCGGCTTTCGAAAAAAATATGCCTGTGCTTAAAAACTCAATTGATGAGAAACTTCAGGAAGGCTTAGATGATTTAAAAGCATATCTGGATGTAATATCAAATAAATCAACGGATAATAATGCTTTACATGATGTTTTATTAAGGTTGGATTCATTAAATGATAATCAAAATACGTTAATTCAGCAGGGTAACCTTTTATCAGCTGGTATCTCAAAGATAGATAAAGATTTGCAGGAGAAAACAAAAGCGTCTGTTGATGCTTTACATGAAAAATTTGATATTCTTGCAGACACAACCGGTAATGATGAAATTTTGAGTTTAATAGATGAACTTGATTTAAATGCTCAGCAGCGTGAAACAGATATTCACAATTCTATAAAAAATGTTGCTGACAGAATAGGTTCTTTTGATTCATCTTTCAATTTATTGGCAGAAGGAGTAAATAAAATTTCTGATACCGGAAATAAAATGTCTGATGTGCTTTCTGTCCTTCATGAAAAAATTGATGTTCTTGCGCTTAATGAAAATGACTCAAATATAATTGAAGAAATTGATGATATTAAAGAGCTGATATTTGAACAGCGTAAATTTTTTGAAGCTGCGTCTGATGAAAAGGGTGCTGCAATTGATAAGTATTTGCGTGATGTTTTATTAAAGCTTGACAATATTGATTTGGAAAAAAATTCCGAAGATTTAAAAGAAACCTTGATGAATGCGCTTGTTTCTCTATTTGAGCAGATTTCATTTGTTGAGGAAACGGAAGAAATTAAAGATTTTGTTGAAGAAAAGACTGATGAAATTAAACAAAATCTTATTCAGGTGCAAACACAACTCCATCAGATTGCAAGTTCAAATGATGATTTTGATTATTCATACACTTTGCAGGATGTAGAATCGGATATTGCAAAATTAAGGCTGGCGTTAAATCAGATATCAGCAGGGGCTGATTTTGAAGGTTTATCCGAAGGTATCAAAAAAATCGTTAATTCTGTTGACGGTTTAGAATCTTCTCTTACACATGAGCAGATTGTTGATTTGAAGAGTGATATTGAAAAGCTTAATGATGATATTTTGAGTATCAGTTCAAGAACTAACAAATTACTGTTAACTTCAGACGAGTCTTATAAAGCTTTAAATGACGGATTAAACAATTTCAGCAGTCTTGTATACAGACTTGAAGACAGAATTAATGAACTTGATAAAACGCAGATTTCGGACAGGCTTGAAAGGAAGCTTGACAGCGTTCATTCAATGGCTGTTGCTTCCGCTAATGCTGATAAGGTATTCCATCAGGTTATGATGTATCTCGGGGAATGGATTGATTCTACCACTGAAAATATTTCGAGTATAACCGATAAAACTTCTGAAATTTCGATAATAAAAGAAAATATAAATGAGTTGAAAAATATTATTCCGGAAAAATCGCAGCTTCTGGATGAATTGCAGTCAAGATTTGTCAAACAGGAAGAACGTATTGACAATCTTGAAATGAAACTTGACAAAATTTTATCGACACTTGAAGAAAAAGATGATATGGTGTTAAATAGAAAAGTGGATAAAATTGAAAAAATGTTATCCAGACTTGGAACTAATATAGAAAAGCTGACATCTTATGTTGATGAAGAATAGATTAATTTCTGATTTAAAAAAAAGTTTACCCTCATCTAACGTTCTGGGAACACTGGAGGAAAGGTACGCTTATGCTCAGGATGCGACAAATGTACGCAAGATAGAAAGTCTTCCTGATGCTGTTGTTTTTGTACAGACGGTTGAAGAAGTTCAATCTGTAATTAAAATTGCAAATAAATACAGAATTCCTGTAATTTGCAGGGGCGCAGGTACAAATGTTGTAGGGGCATGTGTTGTCCAGCATGGCGGTATAATTCTGAATTTTTCTAAAATGAATAAAATAATAGAAATTAGTAAAGAAAATATGACTGCTGTTGTTGAACCGGGGGTTGTGCTCGGTGATTTACAGAGAGAAGTTGAAAAATTGGGTTTGTTTTATCCGCCAGATCCTTCAAATCTGGCTGTTTCGACTATCGGTGGAAGTATTGCACAATCTTCTGGCGGGGCAAAATCTTTTAAGTACGGTACTACAAAAGATTACATAATAGATTTAAAAGTTGTCATGGCTGACGGACAAATTTTACAGACAGGATCAAATACTATTAAAAATGCAACAGGATATAATCTTGGCAGTTTGTTTGTCGGTTCGGAAGGAACTCTCGGGATTGTTGTTGAAGCAACTTTGAAACTTATTCCCAAACCGGAATGTAAAAAAGTTATTATGGCATATTTTGATACGGTCAAAGATGCTGTGCATGCAGTTAATTCTATTATTGAACAAAGAATTTTTCCGGCAACAATAGATTTTATGGATAAAAATGCAATTCAAACAGTTGAAAAATTTTATCCGACAGGACTTTTAACTGATAAAGATGCTGCTCTTGTTATAGAAATTGACGGATTTAAATCTGCCATTAAATATCAGGAAAAAGTTATTACTAAGATTCTTGATATTTCAAAAGCTTCTGCTATTCAGGTCTCCCATAATGATATGGAATACGAAGAAATATGGACTGCAAGAAGATCTTCAATGGGGGCATGTGCAAAATTAAAACCGAATGTTACAACTGACGATGTTATTGTCCCAAGAGAAAATTTGGAAAAACTTGTTTTAGGAATTCGTGAAATTTGCGAAAAATACAGGCTTGACGTTTGTATGGTCGGCCATGTCGGCGATGGAAGCGTTCATCCTCAGATACCTATAAATTATAAGGATGAAGACGAATATAAGCGTTATAAACTTGCAAAGAGCGAAATTTATGATTTGACGGCAAAGCTCGGCGGAATTTTGTCCGGTGAGCATGGCATAGGCTCTGAAAAGCGTGCACATATTCATAAAGTAATAAATGCTGCGGCGCTTGATTATATGCGTAAAATTAAAAGAATATTTGATCCAAATAATATTTTAAATCCGTATAAAATATTTTAGTATATGTTGTTGTATAATTTTTTTATGAACAGTTGTATTTCATATAAAGTCAGACCTGAGAAAAAAGAACTTATTAAATACTTTAGATATCTTGGACTTTCCGTTAATACCTGCACAAAGGCCCGCGGACATCAGGGATTTTTTTTGAAAAACAGAATTGATATTTCAAAAAATACTCCTGAAAATAGGGTTGTACCGACTCTTTTACATGAATTTGCCCATTATATCCATTCAAAAATTGAACCTGATATGGCAAAAAACGGCGGGACTTTGAAAGCTCTTTTTCAAACGGATGAAAAATGCATTGTTAAAGAACTTATTAAAGTCACAAATTTTGTTGATGAAAATTCTTTATGTATAAAACTTTATGAGCATAAAGACAGAGTTAAGGCGAAAATTAACGAATATGATAACGTTATAAAAAATTATTACCACGATTTCCGGCGTTCAAAAAAATTTAAGGAGTTTGATAAATATATTAAAAAATCAAAAGCGCGCTACCTTTTAAAATATGACAGGGTTAAGGTTATTGAAAGAGGCTTTTTTAAAAGCGAGGTAAAAATTTATATTATTGATAACATTGAAAAAGATTTTGATATGCCGGAAGCTTTTGCTGCATATATCAGGCTGAAATCATATACAAGGAAGCAGTCAAGAATTTCTGCCCGTATAAATAAATATAAAAAATATTATGAAAAACCAGCTGAACTTTTTGCAAGATTTATTGAAGGGTTGTATATTGATAAGGAGTGGACGATGGCTCTTGCCCCGAATACCGCCAAAAATTTTTACAATTTGCTTAATGACGGTTATTATTATGAGTTAAAGAATATAGACATATAATATTAAACTCTGCCGTACATATCTTCGTATCTAATAATATCTTCTTCAATCAACGGATTACCCATTTGAACTTCAATCACTTCAACATCCTCTGTATAAGGATTCTGGAGTGAATGGATTGCTTTGAGCGGAATATCAACGCTGTGCCCCGGAGAAAGAATTAGTTCTTTGCCTTCAAGTACAACTTTAGCGGTTCCGGACAAAACTACCCAGTGTTCGCTTCTGAAATTATGAGATTGTACGGAAAGTTTTTGTCCCGGATTGACATGTATAATCTTTGTTAAAAAACCTTCTCCCTGAGCGATTACCGTATAAAAACCCCATGGTCTGTAAACGGTTTTGTGAACAAGATGTGTATTGTCATTTTGTTTTTTTAATGTATCAAAGATATGTTTTACATCTTGAGTTCTGTCTTTTTTACAGGCAAGAATTGCATCTTCCGTTTCAACTATAACAGTATCTTCAAGCCCGATAGTTGCAACAAGTTTTGATGAGGCATAAACGAATGAATTTTTAGAATAGTTATCTAAAACATGACCTATCAGTACATTCCCGTTTTCATCTTTATTGCTTATATCATATATAGACTGCCAGGAACCCAAATCGTTCCAGTCGCTTTCAAGTTTTACAAGTGCAATTTTATCTGATTTTTCCATGATTGCGTAATCTATTGAAATGCTTGGCATTTTATCAAATTCTATAAACGGAATGTTATTGCTGGTTGAAAAATCAAAATTTTCTGTAAGTTTTGCAATTTCAGGAGCATGCTTTAATGCTTCATCAAAAAGAGTTGAGGCTTTGAACATGAATATTCCGCTGTTCCAGAAATATGTTCCGGCATGCAGATATTTCTTTGCTATTTCAACATCAGGTTTTTCCACAAATTCTTTTACTCTAAAACCTTCATCAAGATTTTCAGATGTGTTTATATAACCGTAGCCTGTTTCCGGATAATCCGGTTCAATTCCGAATGTTACAATATACCCCTTTTCGGCGAGTTTTTCCCCTTTTTTTACGGTGGATAAGAATTTTTCTTTATTCTGAATTAAATGATCAGAAGGAACAACAATTATAACAGGGTCTGAATTTGATTTCTGCATAATATATTTAGATGCAAGTACAATTGCCGGTGCTGTATTTTTTGCAACAGGTTCTGATAGCACAACAGGGTTGTCTGTTAATTCGGAAAGCTGCATTTTTACATTTGAAACATGTTTTGTATTTGTAATACTTATAATTTTATCTTGCGGTATACAGACTTTTAGTCTTTCAAAAGTTGCCTGTAAAAGACTTTTATCAGAATTAATATTTAAAAGCTGTTTTGGATAAAGCTCTCTTGATAAAGGCCATAATCTGCTGCCTGAACCCCCTGCTAATATAATTCCGTACATTTGTCCTCCTGATTTCTACTTAAATATTATATTATAAAATACCATGGGGACTAATAACTTGCTTTTTAATGTTACTTTTCTTTATAAATTTTCCTTAAAAATTTATCATTTACATAATTCTTGAACAAAAAATATATTTTTGCTATGCTGTAATTGTTATGTTTGAGTGGGATATGAAAAAGAGAGTGATTGCGGGTGTATTAGTTCTGTTTTTTGCGGCCGGTGCCGGAATTTTTGTGGCTGTTTATCAAAGCCCTTCTAAAACTGATGAAATTTACAGAGCAGCATTAGAGGATTTTAAAGACGGGAATTACCAGAACGCATATTACTTATTTTCAAAAGTAACTCTGTTTTCAAATCTCAAACCTATAGCAATATATCACCGCGGTGAGTGTGCAAAAATGCTCGGAGATGATAAATCTGAGCTTAAGCAGTATCAGCTTTTATTTAATAATTACCCCGGTCATAAATTAAGTTTACGTACACGTTATCTTGCCGGGCAGAAACTTGTTAAAGAAAGACCGCAGCTTGCTAAAAAATATTTTGAATATATTATTCACAATGCACCTGAGTCTGATTATGCAATTGCTTCCGAATATTATTTGGGAGTTATTTTAAAGGATAAGTACAAAGATGCAAAAATTTTTCCGTCTTCTGTGAAAGATGATATTCAAAATCATTTCAGGCATTACTTAAAAAAAGCACCATCGGGAGTTTTGGCGCTTGATGTCGTAAATAACTGGCTTGAACTCGGTGATGTTATTTCAAAAGATGATTATTTAATGATGGCGAATTCATGCTATCTTTTCGGAGAATATGAAAAGGCAAAAGAGCTTATATCAAAAGTTGATATAACAGAAAGCTGGGCGTTGGATGTTAAGAATTCTTTTGCATTAAAAAATTACCAGAGAGCAAAATACTTAACTGAAAACGGACTCCAAAACCGTTCACAATATGTTACGGACGATGAAATTATTTCTGCTATTGATATTTATAACCAGTTATCGGACTCAAAGATAAAGGCTGTTGACAGGCTGCTTACTCTTTCGCATGGCAAAGGCAGGGATTATTTGTTAAGTTTAAAATGTGCAAATTCTTCCCAAAATGATAAAGGAAAATGCTATACAGATCTTTATATAAAATATCCTGATGGAAGGTTTGCAGCAGAGGCTCTTTCAAATATCTTTTTCTCAAAAATAAAATCAAAAGATTATGAAGCAGCTAAAAAAATCGGTATGGATCACTTGAGGAAATACCCTGATTCGGCTTCAGCACCGATGGTCATGTTTTGGCTTGGTAAAATTGCGGAGAAAACAAATAATTATGATGAATATACAAATTTGTACAGAAATGTAATAGATAAATATCCTGATTCTTATTATGCATATAGAGCTTATTTAAGGCTTAATCGTATGCAGGAACCTTTAATTACGAGTTATATTGATTTTAAACCTGTAGTTTATCCATATAAATATACACGTAATAATATATTAGTTAAGCTCGTTGATTTGGGCGATTATGACATAGTTAATGAACTTACATGCGACGATGAATTTATAAAAAGCTGGGTTTTATATAAGAAAGGTGATTATCCGCATTCTATGGTTGTTGCCAGAGAAGCTATGGATAAAATTTCGGATAAACCTGACAAGTATGATTTTCGCTGGCGTCTTGTATACCCTGTTATCTATTATGATGAAATAAAAAAATATGCTGATGAAACGGGGAATAACCCGCCTTTAATGCTTGCACTTACACGTGAAGAAAGTTATTTTGACCCTCTGGCCCAAAGTATTGCGGGAGCAAGCGGGCTTATGCAGCTTATGCCGTCGACTGCTGCCGAAATAAATAATAAATTTAATCTCGGCATGCTCATTCCGTCATCTTTGTTTAATCCTGAGAAAAATATAAAACTTGGCAATTATTATTATGAATTCTTAAGAAATAATCTAGAAGGTTATGATATTTCTTCGGTTGCGGCTTATAACGGCGGCATAGGTTCCATTCAGAGATGGAAAACAACTCTACACTATAACGACACTGATGAATTTGTAGAACAAATCCCTTATCCTGAAACTCAAAATTATGTGAAGAAAGTATTCAGAAGTTATTGGAATTATATAAGAATATATAACGGAAATAATTAATTGAAGATTCTTCCTCTATTGTGTGATGGGATTTCTTTAGACGCTAGGATGTTAGGACGCTAAGTTCGTTTCGGGGCATTACTATTCCCCTCCATGGTTAGGGAAGGCCTTATGTATTAAGCTTGTTAATGAAAAATAAAAAATAAAAAAGGACTTGTCAAACAGACAAGTCCTTTTTTAGCATGCTTTTCTTACATCATGTTTTTTCTGATGTTTTCTTTTTGTTTGTCAATCTTTTTTAATCGTTTTTCAATTGTTTTAATCTGTTTATCTAAAGCTTTTCTTTCTGCTTTAACAGCTTTATATTGAGCATCTACATCAGAATATTTTGATTTGTAATTCAATAATTCGTTTCTAACATCTACTTGAGCATTATCAAGCTGGATAATTGCGTTTTGCATTTTTGTGTTTCCAGCTGGTTCTTCAACAGAGCTTGTTGATGTTGATACCGGAGCCTGTATTGTGTTTGTTGTAGAAGATGTTCTTACAGGTGCAGGATTTCCGTAAACAGTATCATCAAAGTTTAGAGGGGTAAAAGCATTCCCATCGGCATAAGCTGCCATAGAGCATGCTAATACTACACCAAGAGTTAATGCTAAATTTTTAAAAGTTTTTGTCATGACGATTTCTCCTTATTATATATAATTTAATCTTTTATTTATAACGAGTATATATTATTAGGGTTCAAAAAAACTCATTCAAAAAAATGAAAAAAACATGGAACTTTTTATATAAATATGCGTCTAAAAGCATGTGTATGAGATATTATTAACTTTTGTAAAAGGTATAAATGCTTGATTTGAAAAGATTTTAGCAATTTTGATAAAAATTTATTAAAAAAACATGAAAAAAAGTGCTTGACTTTAAAATTTCTTTTGCATACAATCAAAGACGTGCTCCAAATAAAGAAAAGCACAACGAACTTTCAAAATATCAGACTAAGTTAAGAAATTTAAAGATTTTAAAATAAATCACTTGACAAAAAAAAATGATGATATAAGATAAGAAATGCAGATGACACTAGCAATTAAATAAAGAATGCATCTGATATATTATATAAAGGAAGTAAACCCCCAATCTAATGTGATGATTGTGCCTGTGGTAACAGGGCTTAAATAAGCGGTCGAAACATCTCGTACTTTGACAACAGAATAGCTGAACCGCGCGAGCTGAGGGTGAATGCGTAAGCGTCCCCGTTAAAAGCTAGCGCGAGAAAACAATACTTTGTTAATTCTAAAAAACAAAATGATAAGGACACGTTAAGCGTGATGCTTAGCGATAAGTAATGAGCTAGAAACTGCTTCTTATGAAGCAGATACTAATAACTTTCTGACAATGGAGAGTTTGATCCTGGCTCAGGACGAACGCTGGCGGCGTGCCTCATACATGCAAGTCGAACGAGAATCTCTAGCTTGCTAGAGAGGAAAGTGGCGGACGGGTGAGTAATATGTAGAGAATCTGCCCTTGAGTGGGGGACAACAGAGGGAAACTTCTGCTAATACCCCATATGAGCTTAGCTGAAATGCTAATCTTGAAAACTCCGGTGCTCAAGGATGAGTCTGCATCTGA
>CALUUR010000036.1 GCA_944324015.1 Candidatus Gastranaerophilales bacterium | reverse complement strand
TCCTTGTCATGTATATCGGCTGTTTTTATTTAATTCTTTAATTTTTTTATTACTTTTGTTAAATTTTTGTAATATTTAAGCCTGAAATCCTTATATAGCTTTAAAGTATATTTTGCGGTTTTGTTAACAATTTTGCTTCAACTCTTTCTTTAATTGCTCCTACAGGTTCATAGTATGGTGAAACAGTCATAATCTTAGCTGCAATATCAGGATAATAATAAATAAATTTAAGTTCACTTGATGTTAAGGGTTTTTGGGTGTGAACATTTGCGTATCTTGCAAGTTCAAGGATGTTTCTGGCTTCATGTTCATCTTTAAATTCAATTTCAAGATTATCATAAACATTTCTAAACCCTTTTATTCCGCCGTATTCACCGGTTGTAATCATTCTTCCGGTTTCAATAATTTCTGGTTCGCCTCTGCCCAGTTCTTCAAAGTCGTAAAGTTCATAGTTTCTTCTGTCCTTCAGTGCTCCGTCAGCATGAATCCCTGATTCATGTGCAAAAGCGTTATCACCTACTGCCGGCTGATTTATAGGAATTGGAACTCCAAAAGCGTATGATGTATATTTTGCAAGTTTCCAAATTTTACTTAAATCTATATTCGGATCAATCTGGTATTTGTTGCTAAATCCTGCTGATTTTAATACAGCAAGCAGACAAGATGCTAAGTCCGCATTACCGGCACGTTCGCCCATTCCGTTAATTGCCGTATTAATGTAAGCATCAACGCCTGCATCTATTGCTGCTTTTGCTCCCATAACAGAGCATGCAGCAGCCATTCCCAGATCATTATGGAAGTGAAGTTCAACAGGCATTTGTATTGCTCCGGCAATTTTATAAATCCGGTCGTATGTTGTTTGAGGGTCTTCATAACCAAGAGTATCGCAGTATCTGAAACGCTTTGCGCCGCAATTTTTGCTTTCTTTTGCATATTTTATTAGAAAATCAATATCACTTCTTGATGCATCTTCTGCATTTATTCCGATAATTTCTGCGCCATGCGAAACAGCGCATTCAACAGCTTCACATGTCATGTTAATAATGTCATGCGGTGTTTTTTTACCAAGATATTTTCCGTTAATCATTTGTTCTGAAGTAGACTGTGAAAGGTTTAGATTTTTTAAGTCAGGAACATTTTTATAAGAAAGCTCCACATCCTCTGCAATCCCTCGCATCCAACCGGATAATTTTGTTGTTGAAATTACTCCTCTTTTAACAAGTTCAAGGTTGCCGTTGAGGTAGTTAATTTCATGTCTTGTTGTCGGGAAGCCGAATTCTGATTGTGTAATACCCATATCATCAAGCATCAGGTTAATGATTGTTTTTTGCAGTTTCGCAAGCCCTAATCTGGATGTTTGGACGCCATCCCTGTTTGTTACGTCTACAAAATAAATTTTATTTTCCCTCATTGTAACCCCTCTTGTAATCTAATGCACATATATGTTTTTATTGATAAATAACTTGCATTTTTCAGTTATATTATTTACAATGTTTAGTATGGAACCTTTTTGAAGTTCTGTCAAGAATTTTATAAATTTGAATTATGACTAATACTAAACAACTGGAAAAAAAGATAAATAAAGAATATAAAACCGGTAATGTGAAAAATGCAATTGAACTTTGTCAGATAGGGCTTCAAGATGACCCTACGAATGCTGATTTGCATATTCGCCTGGGTGACTTATATCTTGCATGGCATCTTGATATTTATAACTCCTGTCAGTATATTGATGAGGCTATCACTGAATACCAGAGAGCACTTGAAACATATATGGATTCAGCCGAAATTTATTTCAAAATAGGTCAGGCTCATTATTTTAAAGGTGATTTAGATAAAGCAATAAATTATTTAGATACAGCCCTTTTAAAAAATTCTAAGCTGGGGAAAGCATATTACCTTCTTGCTGAGACTTATACTAAGAAGGCACATTTTCTGGAAGCTTCAATAAATGCCAAGAAGGCGATAAAAGCTATGCCTTTCAGGAATTCTTGTGCGCATTTTCTGCTTTCAAATTTGTATAATGTTTCTTCTGCAAGAAGTTTAAAAAATTATATCTTATCAAAGTTTGAATTTATACTCTCAATTTTGACGCTCCCATTTGATAAAATAGCTATCGGAAATGTAGCTAAAATAATTTCTTATTTGAAATTTTTCCCTCTTTTGGTTAAAGGTGCCTATCTTGTGCAGATTAAAAGATTTAATGAAGCACTGGAGGTATACGCTGATGCTATTGAAAAAGCTCCGGGGTTTGTTCCTCTATACTGTTTAACTGGTGATATATACAGGGCTCTCGGGGAATTTGATGATGCAATAACTGAATATAAAATGGCTATCTGGCTGGATAGTCTTAATATTCCTGCATACAGACATCTCTGTCAGGCTTATGAAGAACAGGGTGATTATGACAGTGCTGTAGAAATTTATGAAAAATTAATACAAATTATGCCTAATATGCCGGATGTCCATTCTAATCTTGCAAATATTCTTTATGTAAAGGGTGATATTGACAGGGCAATATCTCATTTTCAAACTGCTGTTACTTTGAATCCCAGAAAACAATGGACAAGTATTATTAATCAGACCCTTGGTTTTGTTTATCAGGAATCGAAACAAGATTTAAATGCTGCTATAAGTTCATATCAAAGTGCTTATCTTTTAACTCCGAAAGATATTGATATTTATGTAAATCTGGGCAGTGCTTTTTATGATAAAGAAGATATTGAAAACGCTTTACAGGTATACAGAAATGCACTGGATTTGGATCCGCAGAATGCAAAAATTCATTGTAATTTGGGCTTTTTATACTGGGGTAAAGGCGATATAGATGAGGCTATAAAAGAATATGAACTTGCTATAGAATTTGATAAAAATTATGATATTGCATATAACAATTTAGGTGTAATTTATCTTGATGATTTGGGACGTGTAAAACAGGCAATTGACTTGTTTAAAAAATCCGTAGAATGTAACCCTAATTATGCTCTGGCTCATTTTAATCTTGCCCGTGCAATTGCCATTACCGGTGACAAAATTGAAGCGGCGAAGCTGTATCAGATAGCTCAGGATATTAATAAAATTACAAATGAAATTGACCCTCAAGATATTTTGGATAAGATTAATGCTTTATTTAGTTAATGGGGTATTATGTGTTTTAATTTCAGAAAAATAGGCCGCAGATATTCTTTAAATATTGGAAATGTAAATATGTCTTATTGTTTTAAAGGGGAAAAAGACAAATATATCACGCTTGGTGTAAATTGTTTCCCGCGGACAAAGCTTACAAAATTCGGAATTAAGGCAAAAAAAGCTGATGGGGAGCTGAGTTACCCGTTTGATTTATGTGCAATTCAATTAGAATCAGTTGCTCAAATTTTAAAAAATGATTTTAGTGATTATTTTGATGATTTGTATTTTGATTGTTCTCTGAATATATGGATTAATAAAAAATATTCTATAAAATATTACCATGACAAAGATATAGATATTGATAAATTTATAAACGTTATAAGCAAAGAATTGAAAATTTCAGGGTTAAAACTTCTTTAATAGAAAATCCTGTTTTTATATCTGCTGTTTTTAACGAAAAATATAATCCGGAGTTGTATTTGGATATTTATTCTTCTCTTCAAAGATATTCTAAGGGCAACATTGATTATCTTATTGCAAATATAACCAATGAGGTAAAAAATAATTGTTTTATAGCTGATGGTAATATTTATTATAAGGAAATTTTAGCGCCGTGTTCAAATTATTCAGATATTTGGACGGATACTTCTCTTGATAAAAAGTTGGATAATATTTATAATTTTTATAGACAATATATAAATTTTGTGAAAAATAAATGTTAAAGCTTTAACTTATTTATCAAGGCCACGCCAAGTTTATTTGTAAATTTTGTTTCCTATTTGAACCTGTTTAACATACATATCTTCACAGGCGCCGTAACCGCGGCTTGTTGTATTTTTGTCATAGCGGCTCATACTTGTAAGTGCTACAGTTTCACTTTTCTCCGTATAAATATCGACAAGATAACCGTCAAGTTTTACAATATCATTTTTTTTTATGCTTAAAAGTCCGCCCATAACGTTAGGGTTTGCAGGGATAAGATGTGTGTGTGACAGGTGTGTGTCAACATAATTTATGCTCCAGGGCATGCTTAAGCAGTTATTTTTGCATCTGACCTGCAATTGTCTGGCTTGTCCGAGAGTTTTTGTAGATTTAAATTTTAGATTTTTATATAAAATTTTTTTATCTTTTGCAAGATCTCCCCAAACAATACCTATATCCATAAGGCAAATGTCATCAAATTTACTTCTCATTACATCTCTGAACCAAAAATTTGTATTTTTAGCTACAACAAAGCCGGAGATAGAATATTCAGCCTGCAGCTTTAGTGCATAAATATCCTTTTCTCCGTAAGCTCTTATATATTTATCATGTTTCAGATTAATCTGAACTGGTTCTTTGTATGTGCCTATTATTTCATTTGATGTCGCTGATAACTTTGGGAAAGAGTACTTTATTCTAAAGATAAAATCACCCAGCAGGGAATTTATTATTATTAAAATCGCAGCTGCCATGCATAATTTGCAAAATAAATTCCAAATTTTAACAAAATCCATTATTAGGTTGCACCTTTTTATACAAGAGTTTTTTCATCATCTGTTACTTTTACCGGAAGAATAAAGCCGAATGTCGAGCCTTGATTCGGTGCTGAGTGAACAAACACTTTTCCGTTATGATATTTTTCTATAGTCTGTTTTACAAGGTGAAGTCCGAGGCCTGTCCCCTTTATTGTGTGAATATTATTTTCAACCCTGTAAAATCTGTCAAAAATCTTTTTCTGGTGTTCAGGCGCAATTCCGCATCCCTGATCGGAAACTGTTATTTCCACATCATTATTTATGCTTTTTAACGTTACATGAATTTCGCCGTTATCAGGAGAATATTTTATAGCGTTTGAAAGAAGGTTTGTTAAAGCTCTTTCTATCCCGTCAAAATTGAAGAAAAAGTCCTGTATCCCTTCTTGTTTATCAACTGTAATTTTTAAATTATGCTCTTTTGTCAGCGGCTGAACCTGATTAACACAGTCATCAACAACTTCATAGACACTGTTTAAAGATTTTTCCATCTGTGCATTTGCTTCCATTCTTGAAAAATCCAGTATATCATTGACCATTCTGTTTAATCTTATTATTTCCTGATTAATAGTACCTATAAATTCTTTTTGTGTTTCATAATCAAATTCAGTACCGTAATTGTATAAGGTGTCAATGTAGCTTCGTAAAACAGTAACAGGAGTTCTTAACTCATGAGATACATTCGAAATAAAGGTAGATCTCATAGCATCCATTTCTGCTTCTTTTGTCATATCAATAAGAACAATTATATAGCCGACATAATCCTTATTTCTGGTAAACATCGGTGATATAATGGACTTAATAACTTTTTTGTCAACCTGTATGCTAAATTCCAAAGGTTTATTTTCCATAACCTCTATCGGAGTATCTTTGAATTCTTCAATTTTATCCCTAAAACAATAATTCCCTTCCGTATCAATGTATTGTTGAATTTTATTATTAAGCATCTGGTTTTCTTCAAGTTCAAGAAGTTTTTGCGCGTGGTTATTTACAAGCACGACATTATCGTTGTTATCGCATACAACAACTCCGTTTGCTATGCTCATAAGTATTGCTTCAAGTTTGTTTTTTTCTAATGTGAGCTGTTCAATATTTTGTTCTTCATACAGATGTAGCCTGTTTGACATATTATTAAAGGCGTTAAATAACTCTTTAACTTCAGAACTTACATCTTTTTCCTGAATTTTATACCCGAATTCGCCGCCGGAAATTTTTTGAACACCTTTTTGAAGTATTCTCAATTCTCTTGTAATAAGATAGGTGTTGATAAGAATTACAAAAGCAAATACAACCCACGCAACCGTGAAAACAAATAAAAGAGATGCTCTGGTTGTTGACGAAATCTGATTAATAATGCTGCCCGAAAGTCCTACTGTGACAGAGCCTGAATTAGTTCCGTCATTTTGTGATATAGGCGAACTTACGATAATATTAGGTACTTTTTGTAAGTTACCGGCTTTATCTTCTGTTTTGTAAATTAATTTTCCCTGCGGATTTCTGAATTCAATAAATACAATATCATTGTGAGTTTCTACTATTTTGTCAGCATGATTTTTTAGGGTTTCATAAAGCTTATTTTGTGATAAATCAGAGGCGAGTTCACTGCTTTCAATAGCTAGAACCTTTGAAACTATTTGTCCGAAATTTTGGTAGCCGAGATTAAGCTTTTTTTGAATGTTAAATATTGCAAAAACTGCAATTGCAACTATTAAAACTGTACTTAATATTAACCCTGATATAATAAGTTTGTTTTGGGTTGTTAAGCTCACCTGCTGTCTATTCATACCAAAAATTATACCACTTAAGCTCAGAGCAGGCAAGTATTAAGTTCTAAAGTTTCAGTACTTTAAACTTACTCGGTAATATCATCAATATCGTATGTAATAATTTTATTAAGATCAGTCAGCCTAAGTTGCACTTGATAACCTATTTTGCCCGCGCTGAAAATTATAGTGTCAAAGTTTTCGGCACTTTTATCTATTGTTGTTGTAAAAAATTTTTTCATTCCTATAGGTGAGCATCCGCCATGGATGTAACCGGTTAAACCCGTAAGTTCTTTTGATTTTACCATTTCAACGGACTTTTCCCCTACACTTTTAGCTGCCTTTTTTAAGTCAAGCTCTTTCGTAACAGGTAGCATAAAAACATAATATTTTTTTGATTTCCCTACTGTTACCAGAGTTTTAAATACCTGTTCAGGATTTTGGTTTAAAACATGTGCAACGTCAATACCGCTTATTGCATCTGTATCAGCGTAGCAGTAATGTTTGTAAGGGATTTTGAGCTTATCGAGCTCGCGCATTACATTTGTTTTATGCTCCATAACTACCCGCGGCTGCAAATTGTTCTTGCAACATGAACGCCTGATGCGGAAGCTTGTATCAAACCTCTTGTTACACCAGCACCGTCACCGATTGCAAAAAGATTTTTAACTCCTTCTGTTTCAAGTTCGTTCGTAAGTTTTACTCTTGCAGAATAGAATTTAACCTCTATACCATAAAGAAGGGTATATCTTGAAGCAGTTCCTGGACAAACCTTATCAAGCGCCTGAAGCATTTCTATAATACTTGTCATTTGTCTGTACGGAATTACAAGACTCAAATCTCCCGGAGTTGCGCAGGTAAGTGTCGGCTTAATAACGCTTGATTTAATTCTTTCCGGAGTTGAACGTCGTCCGTCAAGCAAATCTCCAAAGCGCTGAACTAAAATGCCGCCGCCTAACATATTTGCCAATCTTGCAATGTGCTGTCCGTACTGGATGGGTTCTTTAAACGGTTCTGTGAATTTTTCACTGACTAAAAGCGCAAAGTTTGTATTATTTGTTGTTTTTTCAGCGTAGCTGTGGCCGTTTACAGTAGAAATTCCGTTGTAATTTTCCTGAACAACTTCTCCGTTCGGGTTCATGCAGAAAGTTCTCACCTCATCGCCGAAGGTCGGTGAATTATAGATTAATTTTGATTCGTATAGTTTATCAGTCAACGGTTCAAAAACAGGTGCCGGAAGTTCAACTCTTACACCGATATCAACTGCATTGTTAACCATTCCGATTTTGTGTTTTGCAAATTCCTGTGTAAGCCAGTCTGCGCCCTCTCTGCCTGGAGCAATAATTGTATATTCCGCACAGATTGTTTCACCGTTATCAAGAACAATACCTTTTACCTGCTCGCACTCTACAATAAATGACTGCGCTGTAACGTTATTCAAAATTGTAATTCGTTCATCAAGATAGTCCTGCATGCTTTTTAGTACATCAAGACTTCTTTCTGTTCCAAGATGTCTGACAGGAGAGTGTACAAGTTTTAATTCGGCAAGAACAGCTTGTCTTTCAAGTTCTCTGAAGGTTTTCATATCCGTTCCGAAAACTTCATCAGTCGCGCCAAAATCAAGGTATAATTGATCTGCATAAGCAATTAAATCTTCAACTTTTTTTCTGTCCATATAATCGACAAGATGACCGCCGACATCAGGTGTAAGTGTCAATTTACCGTCAGAAAATGCTCCGGCGCCGCCCCAGCCGCAGAGAAGGCCGCATTTTTTACAGGATGGACATTTTTCGTAGCCTTCACGAAGCAGACATTTTCTGTTTTCAATTTTTTGTCCTTTTTCTATCAGGACAACTTTCCAATCGGGCTTAAGTTTAGTTATTTCAAGAGCCGCAAAAATTCCTGCAGGGCCTGCGCCGATAATAGCTACATTATACATCTACATATCTCCATATCATAATTATACCAAACCAGTTAAATATATACTAAATAAGAATATTTTTAAAGTGTTTGTGAAGATTTTGTTAAGTGCCTGATGTTTTAAACTCAATACTTTCAAGATTCATTTTAAAGTTGCTCTGTCCGTATTTTTTATTGCTTGTCATATTAATATGCATTTCAACAGGTTTCCCTATTTTAATTCTTGTTTTGGGATCAAATCCTTCTTTTACACGCATCTTTGCAGAGCGGATAAAATTTCCTATAACAAATCCGTAATAGTGTTTAGCGGCCTGAAGGTCAAAGCTGGTTTGAATATTTCGTGATTTGCATGATACTTTTTCCGAACCGATTGATTTTCCGAGTTCTTTTAATTTTTCGGACTGAGCTCCGGTAAACAAAAAACTGCCTGCTTTATCAAAAATACATCTGAAATAATCCGAGGGCTGAATATTCTTTTTATTTTTTCTTTTTGGATAGCCGTTAAACCCGTATTCAATATTGTAATCAGGATCGTATTTTGCAAATTCTCTTATGATTTTTAATTTCTTACTGTCATTTTTTGCAGGTCCTGCAAGAACACCTGTTAATTTATGGGTCGCATTTTTCAAATGCTGCGGATTAAAAGTTTCCATTCCGTCAATAAATACACGCAACGGTACAACGCTTGTAAATGAAATACTATTGGATTGTGCGGAATTAATGGCAGAAAGCATAAAAAAAGACCCTTTTTATATATTAAATCATGTAAAATATTTTTTTGCTAGTCATTTTGAAGTTTTTTATCTTTGAACGGCTTTTTCTTTGAGGATTTTGCATGATTTATGTTGCTTATTAATTCTTTAACTTCTTCCGAATCAAAAATGTTTTGTGCCTCTTTAGCGTAAGTCAATGCTTTATCAAGTTTGTCGTTGTTCGTATACAGCACTGCAATATTGTAGTATGCCATGTATTTTTCATTATTTGATTTAGAAAGTTCAAGAGCCTTATTCATTGCCTTAAGGGCTTCGTTTGTTTTGTTTAATTCTGCATAAGCAACCCCTAAATCAATGTATCCGCCTGATATATCAGGAGCATTTTTTATGTAATTTTTGGCTTCTTCCAGTTTTCTTGATGACATTTCACGTGAGTTGCCGAGAACTATAGGTGCATATATCAACCCCTTTGTATCAAGATTTTTTATCGGAGTATTTGTTATATCAGGAATAAGTTTATATAAAAGTCTTATTGTATTAATATCCTGCGATGACAAATATTGAAAAGAACTTCTGTAAGGTGCATAAAAACTGCTGCTTGTTTCGGTTGTCATATACATCAAATCTTCCGAGCTGTAGCTGTGCCCCATAATTCCAAGAGCATGTCCAATTTCATGAAGAATGGTATTATACAGCTCTTTGTCAGAGAAGTAATTGCCGTAAGGGTCTTTATCATATAGCGTAATTGTCATTTTTTTCAAGGTTGAACCTTTGAATTTCGGGGTTGTATAGCCTACAACATATCTGCAAACATTTCCTTCGCAGACGTTTGACGGCAAAGGAGTTATTTCTACGACAATATCCGCATATTTTTCGCCCGTAATTTCTTCAAACGTTAAGAAATCTGACGATGTCTGCCACTGTGCAAATGCTCTTAAGATTTCCGTTCTGTAATAAGGCGGAAGCTCTATATTGCTTTTGTCCGTAATTGCTACTTTCAGCGGAAATGATTTTTCGTCCCACCTTATGACTCTGTTATCAAGCGGGGCTTGTTCTATATAGTTATCACCGATATTTACGAGAATATTATCCTGCCATTTTGAAATCTCCATTTCTGCAAGCTGTCTTGCGCTGTCATCTTCTCGGGTTTCAGAGATTTCAAAAATTGATTTTTGTACTTTCACTGTCGGATTGAGATTTGTCAATGCAAGAACATAATAATATCTGTAGTCTTTATTCCTGCTGTCAAAATTGTATGCTGTTTTAAGGCTGTAGTAAGCCTTAACGTAATCTTTGTTTTTAATATAATTTTTTCCCTGATGAAAGAAAAATACCGGAAGCAGTTTAAAAACAAGACCAAATAATATTGCAAATGTACAGATTGAAACAGTTATTAATCTGTGATTATTATTTTTCCCCTTCATTATCTTTTATGCCTTTATCGATTTCAAGAATTTTTGCAAGAGAACGTGTATCCCCTTTTAATTTAAAATATTCCGCAAACTTAGGTGTTGTTTTAAGGTTGAAACTTCTGCCGTTTTTATCCCTTGTTTTTGCTACAAGTCCTTTTTCAACAAGCTCCTGAACATGTTCATAAGCATTAGAACCGCGTAATTCTTTTAAATCAGTCTGTCTGATGGGTTCTTTTAGAGCTATAACAGAAAGCGTTCTTAATACAGCCGGCTTTAAATCTACAGGGCAGAGAAGCTCAACAAGATCCATATAATCTTCTTTTACCTGCAATATATAACCGTTTTCGTCGTCAATTTCCAAAGCCCCTTCTCTTGTTGAATAATCCATGATAAGTTCAAGAATTGCTTCTTCTATTGTTTCTGTATCTTCTCCGAGAATTGTTGCAATTTCGTCTAAAGAAACCGCTCTGGCTGTAATAAACAAAACAGCCTCAATTCGCGATTTTAACTGTTCCATGTTCATTATCTTCTCCGCCTTTTACTACATACAAGTCTGAATAAAATTTGTCCTGTTTTAAATCATAATCTGTTTCTGCCGTTAAAAACAACAGTGCTATATATGCGCTTACTCTGTCCATCCCTAAAAGTGTAAGCTCGTTAAGTTCAATTTTATCATTTTTTTCAAAAATTTGTCCGAGATTTTCCTTTAATGTAAGCACGCAGGATTCAATATATTCTTCATGCGCAAGATTTACAATATCATCCGGCGTAAGTCTTGAATATGATTGTACCCGTCTTTTGGCACGTTCGTGCGCACTTTTTAATGATTGTTTCTGTTCAAGTTTTTCATAAAACTCTAACTGTCTGATTAAGTCTTTTAAGGTAACTACACGATTATGGTTTAATCTTACACTGGTGCGTCTTTGAAGAACTTCATCAATTGAAATTACATTGTTTGTCGGAACGTAATCATCTTCTCCGTAATCAACAATAAAACCGTCATCATCATATTCAATATTGTCTTGTTCCGGCTGTTCAAACTGCATTATATTAATGCCTTCAAGTACATTAGATTTTAATTTTAAAAGAATTGCCGCAAAAAGAAATGTTCTGCCTGTAACTCTAAGGTTTTGGGATTTCATTTGAACCATGTGTGCAAGGTATTTATCGGTAACATCAACAATATCAATATTCCACGGGTCAATTTTTCCGGCTTTTGCCATATCAACCAGAATGCCTATACCTTCACTTTTAGGTTTGCCGTCTTTTGATAAACCCAGATCAGGTAAATCCATATTATAATTTAATACTGCCTCTGTACTCATATATCCTGATTATTCGTCCCTTAACTTGATACCGGTAACTTTAGTTATACCTTTTTCTTTTTGAGTTACGCCCAAAGTTCTATTAGCTGATTCTATCATAGGTTTTCTGTGACTAACTACTATAAATTGCGTATCTTTTGATTGATTCTGCACCATTTGGGCGATACGCTCAACATTCATTGTGTCTAAACTTGCGTCAACCTCATCAAATGCATAGAAAGGTGACGGCATATAACGCTGGATTGCAAAGACAAATGCAAGAGCTGTCAGAGATTTTTCTCCGCCCGACATACTTTCAAGTCTTTGGAGTTTTTTATCTCTGGGCTGCGCCTCAATTGTAAGCCCGCCTGACAACGGATCATCTGGACATTCAAGCTTTAATTCCCCTTCCCCTTCAGAAAGCTGATGGAATACTTCTTTAAAGTTTTCGTTTATGTGATTGTAGGTTTTCATAAACGTTTCTTTTTTCAATTGTTCATAGCCCTGCATTCTCTCCAAAATTTCTTTACGTTCTTTGGAAAGTGTTTCAATCTGTTCTTTAAGTTCATTCTGTCTGGCAAGAACTTCTTCATAGGCAGCTAAAGCACGCATATTAACATCTCCAAGCTCTGCCATACGGTTTTCAAGCCGCTTAATTTTTGATGTAATTTCATCTATTGAAATTTCAACAGGTTCAAGTTTGCTCACGTCCTCGCCTGCATCTTCAAGATCTTTTTTTGCAGTTTCCAGCTGCGGTTCAAGTTCTCGTCTGCGGGCCTTAAAAGATTCTATCTGCTCGGCAATCCTTTCAATATCGGCAACCCTGATATGTTTTTGTTTTTCAAGTTCAATAAGCTCATTATTAATATCGTCGCGTTCCTTGAGAAGTTTGCCTAATTTTTCTTCTATCTGAGCTATTTGCTCGTGAAGTTCTTCCATTTTTTTGTTCAACTCAACGATATCATTTTTGTAGCGGGTTTTATCCTCTTCAAGCTTAACATTATTATGTTCAATACTTGATATTTCTTCTTCTTTTGTTTCAATAAGATTTTTGTGGAAAGCAATCTGACGGTCAAGTTCGTTTTTATCATTGTTTGCATTCATCAAATTGGTTTGAAGGCGCTTAATTTCATGCTCAACTCCTTCTGTCTTTTCTTTCAAATCTTTTAAATCTTTATCATTGATGAGTTTTTCTACTTCTTCAATTTGCTCCTGACATAAAGTCATATCGTCATATATTTTTACATTTTTCTCTTCAAGTTTGTCGAGCTTTTTGTTTAATTCATCAATTTTGGGTTCGACAGCTGAAATAAATTCGGATTTTTCTTTTAGAATATTTTCGCTGTTTTCAAAATTCCGGTTCATATTATCAAGTTCAACTTTAGATTTTGAAAATTCGCTCATTGCATCCGAGTATTTTGTTCTTACGTCTTCAAGTTTTTCTTCCAGTGAAGTTTTTTTATTTTCAAGAGAACCTAATTTTTGTTCCATCTCTTTAAGACGTTCTCTAAATCTGTTTAATTCTTCATCATCATTCTGGCTGAAGCTTAATCCTGTTCTTAGTCTTGTACCGCCCGTCATTGACCCTGACTTTTCAAGAAGCTCACCCTGCAAAGTTACCATTCTGTATTTCCCGATAAGTTTTTTTGCAGATTCAAGATCCTCTACAACAATTGTGTCGCCGACTGCATAATAAAATGCATCAATATATTCATCATCAAAATCTACAAGATTAATTGCAAAATCAATAACACCTCTGTCTTTCGGCAGCTGTAATTTTGACGGAGCTTTTTTAATTTTATTCAGCGGAATAAAGGTTGCTCTGCCTGCATTTGAAGATTTTAGAAGCTCAATTGCAACAGATGCTACATGTTCGTCATCAACTACTATATGCGCCATTCTTCCGCCAAATGCCACTTCCATGGCAACTGAATATTCTTTATCTGCAGTCCCAAGTTTTACAAGGGGAGCATGAACTCCTCTGAGTTTTGCATTCATAACGGTATCAACAGCGCGTCCGAAATTAGCGTCTTCTGCTGCCTGCTTTTTTGCTTCCATTGTAGAAATTTTTCTGTATGCCATCTGAATATTGTAGTTTAAATCATTTATCTCATTTTTGGTAATATCAAGATCATGCATCGCATTTTGCTGAATGATTTTGAAATCGCTCATTTCTTTTTGAAGCTGTTCTACAAGAGTTTTCTTTAAATCCTGATTTGAGGCAAAATTTGATTTCATTTCATTTAACTCTTCAAGTTTTGCCTTTGCATCTTCAAGGTCACGTTGAAGATTTTTTAACTCGCTTTCAAGAGGAAGTTTTTCCTGAATTAATTTTGTTTCTTCATCTTTTAAATCTTCAAGCTGTTTTCTCAAATTGTTTCTTTTTTCGATATGCTGATCAGCTGTTGCGTTAAGGCCGGTCATATCTTCAAGAATTTTTTTCAATTCTGCTTCGCGCGTTGAAATATTAGTTTTAATCCCTGCAATTTCGTCATCTTTAAGCTGAATTTTTAACTTGAAGTCTTCAATTTTCTTTTTAAAGCCTTCAATTCCGTTTTTAGCGTTTTCGATTGAGCGAAGTCCGTCATGAATTTGTTTGTCGGCGTAATTTGATGCGTTATTTTTGCGGTCGATTTCTCCTTTTAAGGCTTCCTCCTGTTTTTTTAATTCAATCTGCTGTGCTTCGCCCTTTTCTTTTACAAGTTCTGATACTTCCTGATATTTTTGTTTAATAAGATTTAATCTTTCATCAAGGTCTTTGTTTTTAACTTCTTCTTCTTTTTTTCTCTTGGTAAATTCTAAGATATTTTCATGCGCCTGTTCAAGATTTCTTTTTAAATCAAAAAATCTTACTTTGTTAACCTGACTTTCAAGCGATTGTTTTTCTTCCCTTAATTTTTGATATTTAAGGGCAACTTCACGTTCTTCTTTCAACTGTTCAAGTCTGTTATCAACTTCGTTTAAAATTACGGTTGAGCGTTCAACACGCTGTTCAACTGTTTCAAGTTCTCCCGTAGCCTGTTCTATTCTTCTGTCAAAGTCAGCAATCCCTGCAATTTCGTCGATGATTTTGCGGCGATTTTTGGGAGAGCAGTTTGTAATTCCCATTACATCTCCCTGCATCATAACGTTATAGCTGTTCGGGGTAACATTATATTTTTCTAAAATCGCATGAACATTAGTAAGCGTTGTTACACTGTCATTTATGTAATATGTGCTGGCATAGCCTTGGGAGGTTTTGCGAATTTTTCTTCCTATACTTAAATCCTCTCCGTTTTCTGTATCCCCGAAGGTTACTTTAACAAAAGCTTCATTTCTTTTTGTATAAGTTGAAATAAAGTGGGATAAATTTTCGGCGCGCAGTTCACTTGCGTTTGCAAGACCAAGGGCAAACAGTACACTGTCTATAATATTACTTTTCCCTGATCCGTTAGGGCCTGAAACAGTCGTAAACCCTTTAAGCAGGGGAATCTCCGATTTGTTGGCAAATGATTTAAAATTGTCTATTTCTAACTGTTTTATGTACATAAATTCCTACCAAGTCTTATTCTTATTGAACAACAACTTTTTCAACATGTCAAAAGCTTAAAGAAATTGTTACGTTTGCCATTTATGGCTGTTAATGATATTATTTACCTATGTTTGATTTTAAAGAATTTAATGATAAAGAAAGAGAGTTTTATAAACAGGATTTTGCTGTTATTAATCAGCTTTTAAAAAAAATCCGGGCTTCACTTTTAACAGGAGAACCATTACAAATCAGCGATTTGAACTTTTCAGGAATTGTTGATTTTAAACCTGATGAAACCCTAACCTATATTACTCTTTTTCAGGCGGGCAATAAATTTATACGTTACGGAAGCAGAAAGTCAAATTTTGAAACTACATTAAATCGTGATATTGAAATGCTCCGTAAAAATAAAAATTTTTCAGATTTTAATGTTGCCGATGAAAATGTATGCAGGATTATGCTTGAATACGTAATTGACAGAAAAAAAATTAAAGGGGCTGAGCTAAACACAGAACATTTTAATAATGGACGTTTTGAAATTGGTATTAACGGACTGGAACTAAGGAATGACGGTATTTCATATTATTATATGCCAACAGATGCGGTTTCATTAAATCATCTGGGATTAAGGTCTGTATTAAATACCATTTTAAAAAAGACACCTATCGGTAAAATGTCAAATAGTATTACTGAAAGAATTAAAATATTATATTCTTCAAAAACTTATGAATATTTCCTTTTTCGTTCCCGTGCATTTATTACATTTAAAGATAAATGCATTCCATTATACCGGGGAAATATTTTATATAACGATTTTAGTTATGAGACTTTGTATAATCAAATAATTAAATCGTCAGAGTTTTTACTCGCTAATATGTATGAAGACGGCAGATTCTTATACTATTATGATTGTACTGATGATACAAGAAAAGATCATGAACATCCTAATAGAAAAGAAGATAATCTTTACTATAATGATTTGAGGCATTGCGGAGGAATTATATCTCTTATAAGAGCTTATCAGCTTACTTCTGATGAAAAGTATATAAATGCGGCCAAAAAGGCGATTGATTGGAGTATTTCAATTACAAAAGAACACGATACAAAATGGGGTAAAGCTTATTATGCTTTTTATAATAGAAAGGCAAAACTGGGCGGTTCCGGAGTTTTTCTCGTGGCTTTAATGCAGTATAGAAATTTTACTGCGGACAAGTCTTATGATGAATATATTAAGGGATATGTAAGGCATATTTTAAGTCGCGTTTATAAAAACGGGGAACTTTTAGGTTATTATATTCATCCTGCGTTTCAAAACGGACAGCCGCTTATCAATATGACTGATGAAGAACGGAAAGCAACCTTTTCTTTCTATTATCCAGGTGAAGCTTTGCTCGGGCTGGCGCTTTTTGCAAATCATTTTTATGATGACGAAAAACTTGTAAAAGAAACAAGAAAAATTGCAAAAAAGGCACTTGATTGGATAGTGGATGAAAGGCCAAAAATTTATGGTGATTTGTTTACTGCGCTTCCTTCTGATGCCTGGTTAATGCAGGCAATTGAGGAGTGGGCGAAAGATAAAGATTTTAGAAAGGATAATTATTTTAATTTTGTATTTACTGATGCGAATACAATGATGGAAAAAATGTACAAACGTGATGATTCTCCTTATATCGATTATGAAGGAGGCTATTATTACAATTATGGAGATCATTATTATCCTGATGGCGCCCGCTCGGAAGGACTTGTAGCCGCTTATTATCTTGCAAAGTTTTTAGACAAAGTAAAGCTAGAACAAAAACTTTTAGATGCGTGTAAAAAGGCTGCAAAATCTCAATTTTCTTTGTTTAACTGTGAAGAAAATAATTATTCTCATAAAAATCAAACACGCTCTTTGTATTCAATAAGATTTAAGGCAACACGCCAGTGGATAAGAGTTGATTCCATACAGCACGTTGCATGCTTTTTTGCAAGGTTATTTAAGGCCGACTAACAAAAACGACCAGCATAAGGCTGGTCCTAAAATATAAAAGGAAACAAAATATATCAACTTAATAAATAA
>CALUUR010000035.1 GCA_944324015.1 Candidatus Gastranaerophilales bacterium | reverse complement strand
ATCCTATCCTATGAGGCATTATACTTGGGTTTCGGACTTTTTTAAATTCATCGTTACATTTCGTTACATGGGATGCTATGGGTCACAACGGCCCACAAAATAATATAGAAGAAAAAGTTTCATCGTTCAATCAAAAGTATAAAAAAAATAAATAACCATATTTCACTATTTTACGCTTATACCTAAAGGGGATTATTTTAAAAGAAAAAAGATTTACAATTTACATATAACATATTGGTGGAGTAATTTAACATGTTAATGGGAAATGATTGCCATGATTGCAGCAAGTACAATCGCTTGGAAATGAAAAATGTGAATAAGGACATTATAGCGTGGCTTGAAGATGTTATAGAAGAAAATAACAGCCGTATCGAAAGAAAGGAGTGGAAAAGTAAATATAACAGCTATGTGGTTTACGATTACGAGCCTTTCTGCACCGACGGATTTGAAATAAATCTTGTAATAACATCACACAACGCGGCATATTTGAATTTCATAAAGTATTTGTACGACGAAAAAATAAGCACAATAGAATATCTAAACAGCTGTATAGGCGTATAATAAGAACAGACCGTGAAATTTTCCGGTCTGTTCTATTATTAAACATATTAAATTTTAACGTTATTTTATTCAGCTGTCTGCTCTGCTGTTTCCTGTTCTTTAGTAAAGCAATCTTTGCAAAAGACTTCTTTCCCCGGAATCGGTTTAAACGGCACCTGAGTTTGCGCACCGCATTTTGAGCATACCGCATCATACATTTTTCTGTGTCTTCTATTGTTTTTTCTGCGTGCTTTTCTGCATTCAGGGCATCTTTTAGGTTTGTTTACCAAACCTTTTTCTGCGTAAAATTCCTGTTCACCTGCCGTGAAGACGAATTCTGCGCCGCAATCTTCACAAACAAGTTTTTCATCTTGGTACATTTTTCTTCTCCTGATTTAAATTGGTACTTTAAAGAAATCTTCTGCAAAATTCCTTTAATTCATATAATTATACACTATTTTCGAAATTATGCAAGCGCAGCCCTGAAAATATGTAATAATACACAAAAATTTTATACTAAAATCAACTTAACTAAACACTGGTAGAAAGTGAGGGGGCAATCGCAATAAACTGACGTACCAGATCAGAATCCCAGAGTTTTCCTGCGCCGTCTTTTAAAATTTCACAAGCTTTTTCAACACTCATTCCTTTACGGTAAGGTCTGTCGGAAATCAGCGCGTGGAAAGTATCAGCAACTGCAACAATACGTGCGGCAAGCGGAATATTTTCACCTTTAAGATGTTCAGGATAACCGCTTCCGTCAACATGCTCATGGTGATATTTAACAATAGGAATCAAATCACGCAGAGCATCGTTCGGCGCAAGCACTTTTTCCGCCCCGATTACAGGGTGCTGCTTCATAATTTCCCATTCTTCCCCTTCAAGTTTGCCGGGTTTTTTCAAGACAGTTTCAGGAATACCGATTTTGCCTACATCATGAAGAAGTGCACCGAGTTTAATTCGCTGAACTTCATCTTCCGGAAGGTTAATAGCTCTCGCAAGAGCTTCCGAATACCTTGAAACGGATGTAGAATGACCTTTTGTATAAGGGTCTTTCGCATCAATTGCACCTGCAAGAGAGTTGGCAAGCTCCATAAGGTGATTATGCGAAACAATCTGCTCATTATTAAACTTATGCAAAAGTTCTTCGCCAAAATCAATTCCGAGCTGTGAATGACGTTTCGCAACAACTTCCGCAAACGAGTTCAATGCTTCATCATCCCAGAAATTGTAATCGGCAGAGCTTACAATAGCAGACATGCCTTCTTTGTAACCCTTTGCCTGAGATATATACATTGCCTGTTCAGCAAGGATAAGAAGTTTTTCCTGATCTTTACTGCATTCGGGGTATGTTGCAATTCCGACTGAAACCTTAACAGGACCGACATCATCCACAAAACAGCAGGACAGACAATAAGTAATATATTCTGCCAGATATTTGGCATCGGCAGTACTTGTATCCGGAAGAATTATTGCAATCTCATCACCGCCGTATCTGCCGGCTTTATCTGTGCTTCTGATATTTTGTTTAACCTTTTCCGCGAGAAGTTTAATAACTTCGTCCCCCTTTGCATGCCCCAATTCTCTGTTAATCTTTGAAATATTATTAACATCAAGCATAATTATAGAGAGGTTAGACTCATTTTCTTCAGCTTTCTTCAATTCAACGGTCAAAACTTCCTGAAAACCTCTGTGCGTATAAAGACCTGTCAGAGTATCAGTGTTAGCGTATTTGTTAGTCTGTTCTAAAAGTTCAATATTTTGCATAAACAAAGCACAGTAGTTTGCAATAAAGGAAAAAATTTCCATATGATTTTCAAGCGAATCTTTCCCGATGACCATAACACCCTTGCAGCCGTTTATAGAATTAAGCGGAAATATACAAGCCGACGATGAAGGCAAATATGGAATATTTAAAAATTTGTTGTTATCCTGAATAACAGGTGTCTTATTTTTGAAGCATTGAATAACGGGATTAGAATCATCAGAAAGTACAAGTTTGGATGAATAAGTGCTTCCCATTGAATTAAACAGTTTTAAATTAATACATTTCGACTGTTCATGAAAAACACCGAATGCTGTAAATACACAATTCAATTTTTCCAAAAATAATTCATGTACTGCAGCAAAAAGCTCATGAACACTTGTTTTCCCCTGAAGAGCATTGTTTGTATTGTAAACAAGATCTGAATAATCAACAACACGATGTGAACTTGCGGTTGTATTCATATACCCTGCATACATTCTGTTAGCAGTCTTATTGGTATTAAAGTTATTGATACGGGCTACAATACTCGCCGTTTCAGATAAAATAGGATTGGAAACCCTTGATTCTTCCGTTCTTGCAGGTTGGGCAGACTCAACATTATTTAAACTTTTTATTGCAGGTTTTTTAAGCGTGTTAAGCTGTTTGGAAAGCGGATTAGTTGCAGCCCTGCCAGCCTTTTTCACTTCTTTTTGTTTTATTTTTTCAGAGACTTTTTCCTTATTTTCGTTCAAAACTTACACCTGCTAACACACTTTGTTTATATAAAACATCTGACAAAAGAATTTTGCCTGATATTCTCTGCGAGTTTACATTCCTTAAACTATTTTATACCACACCGCCGTAAAAACAATACGCCATTTAGACGGCATTATTGCTGTTTAAAGAAACAATATAATCATAAATCCTTTTTTTAACACACGCAAAATTTACTACATAAGTAGTATAACTCAAATCTTCTTACTTCTCAAGACATTATTCATTAATATTTACATTAGAAAATTTTTTATTATGCCTATAAAATATAAATCTTTTACAACACACTTGAAATTAAAAAAAAATAAGTTATAATGTAATATATAGGGAGCTAATTAAGCTCTGGCGGAACTTAATTAGCATATCGCCCCTATAAGAATAGATAAATTATTCTAATAAAAATCTCTAGTATGGCTAGAGATTTTTTTAGTAATTCTCTATCTACCATTATAACCTCCTTCCTCGCCCTATTGTCGCTTTATAGTTCGTGTACGCTCCGGAGGTTCGGGCGTTTTCCCTATATATTATTATACACAAAATTCAAAAAAGGAAATATTATTAAAACCATTTAATAAGCGGTCTGATTTCTCCGCACTCCAGTTTATATTCTTCAGCCGCAGGACTCCTCAATACAGAGTTAATCTTAAGGCGTTCTTTTATAGGATCCTGGAGAAAAACTTCTCCTGTTTCACGGTCAAAAACTTTGCTGTAATTTAAGCCTAAATTAACACAATAAGGTAATTTTACCTTTCTCTCATCTTCATCAAACCATGCAAGGCCATGGGTTCTGCAAACTATACCGCGGTATTTATAAACACAGCATAAATGGTTTATTAAAAACGGACACTGATAAAATTTAGGATTTTCGGACTTCAGGCGTTTTATATTCTCTTTGACCTGTTTTTTCACATCAGGCGGGAGTCCCATATACCCTGACATAAGATATTCCGCCTCAAGACGCGAAAAAGGATATTCCCCGACTTCACAGCATGCAGAACATCCTATTTTGCATTTTATAAATTCGCATTGCTCTTCAAAATACCTGCTTAAACGTTTATCAAATTTTTCAAGAAATTTTTCATATCTGGCAAGCATTATCTCACCTTTATAAGTGAATACTTCCTTCCGTCTAAGATTATATCAAAATCCAGCGTTTCATCAACTTTAGGCATTTTGCGTTCTCTGACTATAACAACCACATCCCTGTCATCAAGCATCTCTCCGAACTTTGCCATCTCGGCTTTGTCGTCCTGAGAAATAAAGAAAACTTTTCCGCCGTAATAATACAGGGCCGAATACTTACGTTCATCATTCAAAATTACAAGTTTTTTGTTGTGTTCTTTTGCATATTTTGCAAAATACATTAAGTCGTTCTGCCCGAATTCGTAATCCATATTGTAGAAAAGCTTTGTTCCGAATGCCGAAGTAATTAGTACAAGAAGCACATAACAGGCAAATACTCCGATTTTTTTATTAAATGCTGCGCACAGAATACTTGAAATACCGAATACCCAAACTAGAATTATGCAGAACCATTTTATCATTAATACATCTGCATAAGCCTGAGCCGGCAGAAAATATTTCATAAAACATGCAGCAATTCCTGATATAATGCAAACCCCGCCTAAAATATAAACAGAAAGATTTACAGACTTCCGGTATCTGCCTTTGAACATGTAATCTTCCCATAAAAATGCCATAATACAGGCTGTAAAGAAATAAACCGGAAGAATATATGTGATAAGTTTTGTACTTGAAGCCGAGAAAAACAACATAGTTACAACAAATGCAATCACATTAAAATAAAGAAATTTATGCGGAATATCCAAATCTTTAAGAGAGAATTTTTTAATATTTGTAAGTTTCGCAATTCCTGCCGCAATTGCAGAGAATATCCATGGAACAAGTCCCCACAAAATAGTGATTATATAAAAATAAAAAGGTTGTTCCCTATCAATCTGGCTTGATGAGAAAAATCTGTTTATATGATGTTTCATAATGTACTCGTTAAAGAATAACGGGTCATGAATTTTAAACATAACAAGATGCCAGGGCAAAACAATTAAGAAAAACAGGAAAAATCCCGGTAAAATATATTGCGGTCTGAAAACCTGTTTAAAATTTTTATTAGCGATTGTGACAAAAAACATTACCGCAAACGGAACAATAAATCCCGGTAATCCTTTTGCCATAACAGCCAGACCTGAAAAAATATAAAATAACCACCAGAAATATTTTTTGTTTCTCTTTTCGACAAACTGAGTTAAAAGTCCGAACATTGCAGAAAAACCTATACAGGTTGTCACTACAATATCAAGAATTGCGAATTTGGCGAGCATTACAAATTCTAACGTTGAACCTAAAATTATTGCCGATATAAGACCGTAACGCTTTGAAACTATGTGTTTGCCAACAAAATAAAGTAAAAATACAGATAAAGAGCCATATAGCGCTACAGGAAATCTTGCAGTAAACTCATTTACTTTTCCGAATATCGCAAAGGATAAACATTCGCCCCAGAAATAAAGCGGCGGTTTTTCAAAAAAATAATCGCCGTTTAAGTATAACGTTAAAAAATTCTTACTGTGAAACATATCACGCGCCATTGCAACATAACGAGTTTCATCCACATCCATCAGCGCATAATTACCTATGTTAAAGAAAAACATAAAGTAGCAAAACAGTGCTAATCCGAGTAATATAAATAATTCATTGTGTTTTTTTACAAAATTTATAATCTTTTCCATATACTCTCTCCAAATCACACTAAGATACTCTACCATAAATATATGTAAACAACCACAAATATCAAAAACACTTGAAAAATTGTTAAAATATGTTATAATAAAAAAGAAGGGCGCGGATGCGTCAACATCCGCTAAAAAGCCCCTTATAAGGTTATTTTAGAACTAGCAGTATTAAAAGAATTATTGCTAGTTCTTCTGTATTAATAACCACCTTTACCACCTCCTTTCCTCTGTCGGTTTAACAAATTTGTAGTTTGAGCCGCAGAGTTATGGATATGATAAAAAAGGGCTTGCCCTTCAATTCAATTATTCAGGATATATTATTAAAAGTCAAACAGATACTCCGACTATTGCTTTTTGGGGAAAAATTATTTAAAATACTTTTATGATAGAAAAAGCTAAAAAAGAACTTGATAAACTTCTTGAAGGAAACAAAAATTTTGTAAACGGAACACCTTCAATAAAAAATATGGCAATAGAAACTTTGAAAAAGTTTGCGTTTCATCAGGAGCCTTATGCGTGTGTTTTGACATGTTCCGATTCCAGGGTTGTCCCTGAGATAATTTTTGACTGCGGAATTGGAGAACTTTTTGTTGTAAGGGTAGCAGGTATGACAACGGGGCCAAATGTTGTTGAAAGTGTTGAATACGCCGTTAAAAAACTTCATGTTCCGCTATTAATACTTTTGGGGCACGACGACTGCGGCGTTATGAAATATGCTAAAGAGCACTATCCTAAGCCAATGAAAGATTTTTCATCAATTTTAAAATGCGTATATCCTGTTTTAAATCATAAAGAAGATATATCATGCCATAATTATTTTGCGCAGGAGCATACAAAATGGGTAAATGATTATTTGATGAAGCATTCGGTTACAATAAATGAAGCTGTTAAAAACGGCGATTTGGAAATTGTTAAATGTCACTTTGACCATTCAACTGGATTGGTAAACATCATTTAAAAAAGTAATCCCCTGTATATGAAGTTGTGAAACGTCCTCTCTCCTCGGGAGAGAGTTAGAGAGATGGTTTATTCTGGAAGATTGGAAGATAAGAGGGTATGCCGTAATCAGTGAGTATGGCTCACAAAAAAATTCTTTCCCTCTCTCGGGAGAGGGATTAAGGGAGAGGGTAAATACATATTTTTGCTCCACTCCTGCCTCCTCCATTATTAGGGAGGGGATAATCACTCTGAAACAAGTTTAGCAGCCAGTATTACTATTAACAAAAAAGGCGTTAAAAACGCCTTTTTTGTTTAATTGCATGAGTAATCATTTCCCCAGAGTTCATCATACTTTTCCTGATTTTTATCATGCCAGCGCCTTGATGTACGCCTATCTATATTTCTGATATCCTGATTAATCCGTTTTGCAATCAAAATCATGCTGTCACGATTTTTCTTATACCTAAATTTGTTTTTCATCTCATTGAATTTTCTGCGAATTATACCGCTTTTCAAAACAGAAATTACAACGGCTGTCATAATACCTGTTACAGCAATAATTTTCAGTACTTTCACAAGTTTAGCTTCGTTCATAACATTTCCTCGATTTTGACTTTACCCATTTCTTCATATTCTTCAACAGAAACGGTATTCGGAGCCTGTGCTTTTTCTTCCAAACCTCGTTTCAAAAGTTCGGGTTGTTTTTTATGGAGCTTATTATCTGCTGTTACTATATCAGAGCCGAGCGAACATTTAATAAGTCTTATGGTTTGTTCCGTATAAGCTCCTTTTCCGTTAACAATCTTTTGTGCATCATAACTTGCCCAGTCTTCGGGGAGGTTATCTATTGTTGTGTAGCCTTCTTTGCCGTCGAGACGTTTGTCAATTTCATTTTCCAAAATATTTGTGACATATTCTTTTTGTGATTCAAAATGACATGGCATAACAATTTTGTTACCGATAATTTCTTCGGGGTCGCGTTTTTCATGTTTTTTAATAAGGTCTGCGGCAATCTGTAGATGTCCGAGTTCAAAGGCAAGAAACTCTTCCCAGATTTGTTTAAGCTGTTCATCAACCTCATCTTTATAGCAGTTATAGTATGTGCACACTTCGGTAAATTCGTGGAGAAGAAGTTTTTCAAACGGTGTTTCCTCAGGGTCGATTAATGATTCATACATTGTAACATGTTCTTCTTCAACATCGCAGATTTCACCGTAAGTTCTTCTCAAATCGTCATTTGCATACATCATACCGTGTTCTGCGTAGAAGTTATGAGTCTGCTGTTCTCCTGACACAAGAGTATAAATATTCACTTTTGTTTGCGGTGAAGCAGTTTTTCTGTCATAATGATTACGTAATCTTAATCCATTATCATTGTGATGGTTTTGTGTGGGACGGCTGATTACGACATCCGTCATTCCCTGTAAAATATTGTCGGGCAAAATACCGTCCATCATATATGCCCACTGGCTGTATCTGTAAAGATGGTCAAAATCTTCAAGAAGTCCGAAGTTGAATGTTTCTTTAACGTAATCATCGGGTTCGTTTTGCGCAAGCCATGCTGTTAAATCAACTGCCACCTGTTCATAACCTAATGTTGTTTCAAGGACTGTCTGGCATGCAGGTGTCATCCAGTTTACGGTTGTCTGCTGCATATCTTCAATCCTTCTGGAAAGTGCAATAAGTTTTTTTACCTCGGGATCAGCACAATTCCGCGCAAAATTATGTTTAAAATTCCACGCCTCAACTTCAATACCGTTCATCAAAATCTGGCGTGTTCGTGAGTAGCAGGCAATCCTGTGCTTATCAAACGGTCTTTTAACAATATCATGCCAGCTTCTAAGCTGTTTTTCTAAAGGTATTCCCTTTTCTTCCAATGGATTAAAAGTCATATTTATTCTCCTTATTTACTGGAAGGCCGGAGGTCAGGAGGGCAAGAGAACAGGCCGTTAACAAAAGATATTTTTGTGCGAAACACCGATAACAGCTTGACTTCCTGCCCTCTAAACTTCTTGCCTTCATTATTACCTTTCTAACGCATAGGCAAAAAGTTCGCCCGCACGCCTGTTGTATTCTCTGCCGTCATCACCTGCAAACAGATTTTCCCAGTGGCTTAAAGCAGTTCCGTCTGTTGAGTAGGACGGATTTGTCATCATAAGATGATGTGTACTTGTGTCGTAACGCAGAGGGAACAAATCGTTCATCTGCATAAAACTCGGCAGCTTGTCGCTTGCAAGACAGTATCCGAAAAGTGCGGAATTAATCCGGTTAAGCTTCTGTTCGTATGTTAGGCCGCCTTCGTTATTGTCATTAGTTACTTCAACACCGGGGGCATAAACTCTTGAATACTTTAACTTTTCGGATAATTCTCTGACCGCATTGAAATTGTCGCCTGTTATAAAATCAGTGCCGGCATTTAGCCCCATATTAATGTATCTTTCAAAATCGTCAGAGCTTTTTTCACCGACAAAACTTATATCAGTTTTGCCCGAACGCGTTCTGATTTCGTGCAGAATGTACTGCATCTGGCCATAATCGGGTAAAGCGCCCACGCCTGTATAATTTCCCATATCATATCCGCCTATGTGTTTGGCAGAATCTATAAACATGCACTCAAAACCCAAATTCATAAGTTTAACACATTCGTTAATGTATATTTCTACATGTTCGGGATTTCTCCAGTCAAAGGGTACGTCATCTTTATAAGGTGCTGCAACTTTCATCTGGTCTGCAGAAATAACATGCCTGAAACCGACTTTTATACCTCTAAAATGCGCTAAATCCACAAAAGCTTTAAATTGTTCTTCCGGTGAAATTTTATCAACAATTGAATAATCAATAATGTTGTCGCTGTAGCTTGTATTAAGACGTAAACCATATATTGAATTCTCTTCTGCAGGCCCTTTTTCGTAAGCGTCCCCGAAAATATTCTGCCATATCTGAGACAAAATTATACAGTTTGCAAAACTTCTGGCAGACGGCGGAATTGCGGACAAAAGCTTTATGCAGCTTAAAATACCTTTGCAGGTGCAACCATTGTCCATATATGCGATAGCTCTGTCATTTATTTCTATATAATTTGCAAGCCTTCCCCAGTTGTCCCCGTAATTCGGAGTTTCAATACTGTCAGGAAATTTTTCGTAAAAAATTCCACCCTCGGAAAGGGTAACAATAATTTCTACAGCCTCTTTAACAGACAATTTCAAAAGGTCGGCAGGTACAATATTGCCGAGCCATAGCTTGTTATATGCTTCACCTATCCCGTGAAAGGCAACGTAATTTGAAAATTCATTTCGCTTAAGCCTTGTATTTTCTCCTAGTGCCTTTAAAAGTTTATTTACAGCATTATCTTTCATAACATAATTACTTATAATTAATCCGCACTATTTTTTCATTGCCTGAAAAGACAATTTAATCATAAAACATTGTAGTTACCATATCAGGTTCATCAAGTTCTTTAAGAAACTGAGAAACCTTTTGCAAACGTTCGTCCATATCAAAATACCTGTTTCTGTAATCCCTTAAAGTTCTTTCAATTTCGCCAAACGGCTCATTATACCCGCATAACTGCATAGTTAAATTCAATTCGTTACGGTCATCATATCCCTTTGCAAAAGGCAGTTCCGATTTTTCAGATGCAAGAATAAGTTTTTTAAATATATTTTTTCTTCCGCCGGCAGCCGCTACGTCATATACAGCAGCTGTTTCATCATCATAAGAATTTATAAAAACCCTGCAAAGCTTAGCAAGATTATTATTCCCGTAAGAACCTGTATCGATTATCTCATCAACAATCTTAATTTCATCACCGTCAGCTGTAAAATTATTGGGATTAATCGTATCAAACTCTTTGCCGGCATTATTCAATGTTTTAAAATCCGCGGCAATTTTATCATAAGCTTCCTGAGGGAGTCCTGAAAAACGTTTTAAATAAACATCAACATAATAACTTTTCTTTTCGGCATCAGACATTACTTTTCCGGGCAGCCCGGCGGGCAATGCGTCTTTTGTCTTAAACGCATTCCTCATAATCTCTACATCACCGATTCTGGCAAGTATACCACCGTAATACGTTTTTAAATTTTCATTTATTTTATCGGCCGCTAACTTTAATCTGCCTAACGCAGGAAATGAAAATCTGCCGACTTTAAATACATAATCATCATCTATACCGTAAACAACTCCATGCACCCCTTTACCCTTCTCGTTACTTTCAGTCATGTTTTCAACTAAAACCTTGCTAAAACTGTCTGTAAGCTCCTGTTCCTTAAGCTCATTTTTTATTCCGACTGAAATATATTGTTCTAATTTTTGGCTGAATTCCGATTTATATCCGCAAAAACTCGGGGAATTATTACTTATCTGCATTTATTACACCTTAAATTTCTACACACATTATCTATAAAACATCTCATAATAAAAAAATGCGTAAAAAATATTTTTAGTGTTAAAATTATTTAAGAAAGAGAGGTAATATTATGATTAACGAAAAACTGGAAAAAGCTTTTAACATCCAAATCAATAAAGAATTTTATTCTGAATATTTGTATCTTTCAATGCAGGCATATTTTGAAAGGCTTAACCTTAAAGGTTTTGTAAACTGGATGTCTGTTCAGGTTCAGGAAGAAAGAGCACATGCTATGGGTATGTTTGATTACTTAAATCAAAGAGGCGGAACCGTTGCTCTTGAAGCAATTGAAAAACCAGAAATTGACTGGAACTCTCCCCTTGATTGCTTTCAACATATTTTAAAACACGAAGAATACGTTACAGCTTCAATTAACGAACTTATGGATGCAGCGGAAGAAGTAAAAGACCGCGCAGCAATATCTTTCCTAAACTGGTATATTAAGGAACAGGTTGAAGAAGAAGATAACGTAGGACAGGTTCTTGCGACATTAAAACTCATCGGCGATGATAAAAAAGCCTTATTAATGCTCGATAAAGATTTGGCAGCAAGAACATTTGTTGCGCCGGTGATAGAATAGAAGTTAAGATGGCAAGAAGGCAGGAAGGCAAGCTGTTTTCGGTACTTCGCACAAAACAGTTTAGCTTTTTCTATAATCTTTCTTGGTATTGTTTAATTATGCTTACATTCCAAAAAGTAGAAAACAATCAAATAAAAGAACTGGCAGGTCTGGCTTCATCCATCTGGCATGAATACTGGACTTGCCTGCTTTCAGCAGAACAAATTGACTATATGGTAGAAAATTTTCAATCCGAAAATGCAATAAAAGAGCAGATTGAAAAAGAAAACTACACATATTATTTTATTAAATCAGATAATGACAACGCAGGCTATTTTGGTATCTCCGATAAAGCAGATTATCTTTTTCTATCAAAACTATACATAAAAAAAGATTACAGACACAAAGGAGTCGGTACACAGGCTTTTGAAAAAATAAAACAACTCGCAGGCGAAAAACCGGTAAAACTTACCGTCAACAAGTACAATACAAATACAATTAAAGCCTATGAAAAATGGGGCTTTAAAACAATTGACGCTGTTGTAACTGATATCGGCTCCGGCTTTGTAATGGATGATTATATAATGGAATATAAAAGATAAGCTCCCGTAGTTTTACGAGAGCTATTATTGTATAAGAAGGTGTGTAGAAAAATTCTTTTTTAACAGTCACACAATTTTGAACAGTGCGCTCTATAGTTATAGTCATGTTCATCATGACTGCAGTTTCTATATCCTATTCCGGCCCTGTAACCAGATATGAAATACATAAAAGGCAGGGCAGGCTCTATCCACTTAAATCCGGATAAAATTCCCGCCGTTGCAATATCATCAGCGTGAAGAGCAATATCTATTGCCTCGGGCTTACGCTCGCTATATAAATTTTTCCCGTCAGATTTTTCACCGAACATCGGATTAACAACTTTTCTGCTTATATAATTTGCAATATAACTCCCCCCGATAATTCCGGCAGCCGTAATACCAGTAAGTATAACCGCAAGTTTTTTCATAGGGGTTAAGGGTTTAATAAGATTTGCTTTCTCAAATTTTTCGGAAAGAAAAAGGGCTGCACCTGCACCGACATTACATAGGAAAATATTGGCAAGATATTGGTACAAGCCCTCTTTGACCTTGTTAGCGGTCCCTTTTCTATTGTTTGTATGTGTAACCTTATCGGCAATTATCCCGCCAGTTACCCCGCCGGCGACAGGGATTAAACCGAGCAGCGACAGCCTCTTAATCTCAGAAAAAATCTCCTTAGAATTAAGATTTTTCTTTTCAGGCAAAATAACGCTGAAAAGTTCATCTTTCTCAGGAGATATAGGAAGTTTGCCAGTTAGTACTTCAATTTGCTTAACGGAAAGTTCTTTTATTTTTGCAGTCTGCAAAGCATCTAAAACTTCTTTGTCCTTAACCACAACCTTTTTAAGGAAGTTGTCAACAGCTTCGGTCTGAACCTTTTGAAGCTCAGTTATATAAACTCTTTCCATTAATCCGCCAAAGATTTTTTTACCTCCGACTTTCAATCCTCTTGTACCTAAAAGAGAAGCAACGATTGTTGAAGATATAACAATCATATTCTTGTAGAATTTTTGTTTTTTATCCTTTGTTTTTTTAAAGTGAACAAGAGAATCATAAATTCCAAAACCGCCGCCGGCGCCGATAAGCAGGGCAGGCATACTTTTATCTAATTTATTTAAAATCATTGGTTGATCTATATATTTTCCAATAGTTGAAATTTTCACGCTTTCCCTTATTTGTTAGGCTAGCCTAACTTTAAATTAAAAAAATTTTTTTGTCAAGTGCTGAATTTTTATTTTATATTGGCAAGTATAAACATTGTTACAAAAAGAACAAAAGCAATTATAAATGTAATACCTACAAAAACCCAATATAACGGTAGTTTTGTTTTATTTGTTTTGCAAACCATAACGGATGACTGTTTTTTCAGCTTTTTAGGAGTTTTCGAGGCGGTTGTTTTGGGTTTTGCAGCTTTTCTCGGGGACGCTGACTTTTCTTTTTCTTCTTTATAGCGTTCGGCAAGCGATTTGTTTTTTTCGCCTGTGAGCATAAGTTCAGTGTCATATTGAAGTTTCAAAATATCCTGACTTTTGCCTTTATAGTAAACACAGTAGCTTATTGCTGTTTCAAATGCGCGTTTAAGGCATTCAAGCGCCGTTATTCCGTCTTTTTTTACGGAAGATGAATGAACCGCCGAGTTGCCGTGTTTTTTTAAGAAATACAAATCCGTAATAAATTCCTGTTCTTCAGCCCGGCCTGTTGAAAGGTCTTTGAGAGTCGCCAGCATATCATCAAATGTAGTTTCCAGAGTTCTGTTTTTGCCGAGCACTTTTTTGCAGACGTGCTCGCCAAAGCGTCTTGTCTGGGTCATGCATTGTTCAAAATACTCATCTCTGTAAAGTCTTTCGGCATCAGAAATTATTTCAAATAAATTCTTATCAACCTTTTTTAAAAAATCAAAATTTGTGGTCATTATTATTTATTTGTAACAAAACTTAAATAAAATAGCAATATGTTATAATTCGATTACAAAGTTATAAGTTACCCTCCCCTCCCTAATTAGGGAGGGGAGCAAGGGGAGGGTATTGATTTCCTTTTTTTTAACTATTGCAATGGAATGTTAAATATATAAGTACAAGAGCTAAAGAAAATTCTTTAGCTCTTGTATAATATAGGTTCAGAATTTATGCATAACCTAAGTGTCGGGTGGAGCGGCTACGCTCCTTTAGAAATTCTTCCCGGAACTACAACTCCGCCTTTCAAATTCTTTTTGTAGAATTCTACGTGCGGCTGCAATACGCTGTCGAGAACTTCAGGGAAAGATTTGTTTTCGCTGATTTTTTCAACAATTTCCTGATAAACTGTTGCAAATGCTCGTAATTGAGTTAACGCACCTGCAGCTTCAGGAGTTAAGCCCATGCCGGATGTTTTTGCAGTTTCAAGGAAAAATGCGCCTGTTGAAGTGTAAGATTTTGTCAATGCTTCAATATAGCTTTCGGCATTTTCTCTGCAAACACCGTTATCCTGAGGAACTGTTAATGCAAATGCGAATTTATTTGCAGGGTTAAAGTGAGCTTCTGCTGAGTGGTGCATTGCATCAGGAACTTTTGCAACCTGTTTTAGAGTATCTTTAACGGATTCATTCTGCATTTGAGCATGCCAGTAAACTGTGTTTTCAAAGATTGAGCCCATGTATTGATGAACTGTTGTCAAAATTCCGTTCATTTTAGCATGTGCCCAGAAAATACCTTCTTTCAATGCATCATTAATTTCTAAATCTGCCGTTAATGATTCTGTAGAGATTTCCTGAGCGGAATTTAACATTTTTACCATATCTTCTTTTTTCATGCCTGCATAAGCGAGTGTGAATAAAGCATGGTCATCAAATGCCGAGAAACGTCCGCCTACATCATCATGAATGTATAAGTCGCCGAGCCAGCCGTTTTCGTTAGAAGTTCTTCTAAGTTCGCTTTTTTCTGCATTACCGTCAGTTACTGCAATAAAGTGTTTGTTAGCGCATTTTTCAGCTTCTTCTTGCGATTTTCCCTGAGCTTTGTATGCATCAATCAGCATATCAAGAACTCTTAAAAATCCGTCTTTAGTTTCAAAAGTTGAACCTGATTTTGATGCGATAAGGTAGTTTGATGAAGTTACATCATTACCTAATCTGTATAAAAATCTTTCTAAACTTGATGAATCAACATCAGAATAAAATTCAATAACGTCATGGCATACGTTCAAGCCGTTAATAGATAACATGTGTTCAACCGTGTGTTTTGAGCCACCGATACCCATTACGCTGAGTTTTTTTGCAGATGTTTGGCTTTTTAATTTATCTGCAAGTGCATAAATTTCATCAACTCTTTGAGCCTGTTTTTCAGGAAGATTAACCCAGTTTAAAAATTGACCTGTTTGATTTGCTCTTGAAGAAAATTCGTTTACGAATTCAGAAACTTTTGATGTATAACCGCTAAAATCCATACCTGTAAATTTTACGGTTACGCTTGAATTTTTTGTTAACATATTAACCTCTTTCTCTTGTAACATTTTACACTGATATTTTACTATAAAAATACTTATATTTGACAATCACCTAATCTTGGAATATTCTGTTATTTCAGGTAACAGAGAATAAGGAGTAAGATTTATGAAAACGGTTATTGTCGGCGGCGGAGCATGCGGAGCAAGCTGTGCAGCACGTTTAAGAAGATTGGATGAAAAAGCGAAAATTATAATTCTTGAATCAACTGATGAAATTTCAATTGCAAACTGCGGGCTTCCTTACTATTGCTCAGGGATTATAAGTTCTCGCGACGACATGATTGTTGCAAAACCGCAGATTTTTTCAGGACTCCTTAATGTAGAAGTTCGCTTGAATTCTAAAGTTACCTCAATCAATCCTGACAAAAAAACTGTAACCGTGAACGATGATTACGAATTAAGCTATGATAATCTTGTTCTTGCTCTTGGTGCAAGCCCTGTTAAACCGCCTATTGAAGGTATTAACAATGAAAAAATATTTACTGTTCGCACACTGTCTGATGCGGACGGAATAAAAGATTTTATCAAATCCAAAAATACCAAAAAGGCCGTTGTTATAGGCGGCGGCTTTATAGGGGTTGAAATGGCTGAAAATTTCCTTGAAATGGGATTAGATACTACCCTTGTTGAAGCGGCGCCCCAAATTCTTGCTCCTTTTGATACTGATATGGTTTGTTTTGCACAAAATGAATTAAAAGACAGAGGATGCAAATTAATTCTGAACAACGGGGTTAAAGCTTTTAAAGATGACGTTATTGAGCTTTCCTCAGGAGATAAAATTCCTTATGATATTGCAATTCTTGGTATCGGAGTAAAACCTGATACGGAAATAGCAAAAAATGCAGGTATTTCTCTCGGGATTAACGGAAGTGTAAAAGTTAATGAATATATGCAAACTTCATTTCAAAATATCTGGGCAGGCGGGGACAGTGTTGAAGTTATTGATTTTACAACCGGTAAACCTTCTTTAATTCCTCTTGCAGGCCCTGCAAACAGACAGGGAAGAATTATTGCTAATAATATCTGCGGGAAAAACCAAACTTATAAAGCTTCTCAGGGGACCTGTGTTATAAAAGTGTTTGACAAAACTCTTGCGGGAGTCGGCGAAAATGAAAAGCAACTTAAAGCGCTGGGTATAAACTATCTGAAAAATATTGTTATGTGCAATTCTCATGCCGGCTATTATCCGAACGCAAAATTTATGACAATAAAACTTCTATTTACACCTGAAGGAAAAATCCTCGGTGCTCAGGCTGCAGGTTATGAAGGGGTTGAAAAACGTATAGATGTGATTTCAACTGTTATGAGATTGAACGGAAAAGTTCAGGATTTGATAGATTTGGAACTCTGTTATGCTCCGCCTTATTCAAGCGCAAAAGATCCGGTAAACCTGCTTGGCATGTCGTCCCAGAATATTTTGGACGGACTTTTCAAACCTGCATTCTATGAAGATTTGAAAGACGCCGTAATAATTGATGTACGTCCTTCCTCAGCTTATCAAACCTCTAATATTGAAGGCGCACTCTCAATTCCGGCTGCTGAAATCAGAGGCCGCCTGAATGAAATTCCAAAAGATAAAAAAGTAATTCTCCATTGCAGACGCGGTTATACAAGCTATGTTGCAGCAAGAATTCTAAGCGGTTACGGGTATAGTGATATTTACTCATTCTGCGGCGGAAAACTTCTCTATGATGAGATTGCTAAAGA
>CALUUR010000034.1 GCA_944324015.1 Candidatus Gastranaerophilales bacterium | reverse complement strand
TTATAAACATCCTGAAGGATATGAATTCCGTCTTTTTCAACAGGCAGACAATACGTTACATTTGTATGAAAATAGTAATTTCCATTTTTCCCTCGCATAATGACAAAACTGAACAAATCATGACCGCTTTTATTCGGGAAAAGTTTTCCGTTGCTGTCAACAGCAAACATAGGTTTTTGAACTCTTGCCGGCTGATTAAATACAACAATATTTGAATTATCATTCATAACAAAAACCTGATTGTATCTGTTGAACATACTTTCAGAAAACCCTGCGCAGGAAGGTGTAACAGCATATTTCTTATAAACAGGCACACATCCATCTTTTAATGCGTTATATTTACAATATTTTCTAACCTTTAAATTTGTAGCGAAAGTTTTATAAAATCTGTCGCATCCTGAAAAATCACTCTCTATTTGAGAATTATGACTATAAAAACATCCTGTTTCACCATCCAGCTCGTTAACAGTCATATTCAAGGCCTGAGAATAAACGGAATACAATTTTTTAAATGAAATAACCGCTGATTTTTCAACAAAATAAATTGTATATTTTGTAACCGCAAAAAGTAAAAGAATTAAATATATACCGAATAAAATTAGTTTTCTCTGTCTTCCATACATAAAAATTACACTTATAAAACTTCCATAGGTTCAACAACAAAATCAACAATAAAAGTTTTTTTTGAATTATAAGCAGCTTCAACAGCTGGCTTAATATCTTTAAATTTTTCGACTCTGGTTCCTTTTATGCCGTAGCTTTCAGCTAGTTTTATATAATCAGGACTTGAAATTTTTGTTGCAAAATACCTTTCATTGCACATTTTTTCCTGAAATTGTCTTACCATACCAAGATAACCGTTATTTATAATAAAGACTTTAACAGGAATATTATAATCAACACACGTTGCAAGTTCCTGCAAGTTCATCTGAAAAGAACCGTCACCAGCAATACAAATAACAGGCTGCCTGTTTAGAGCAACAGATGCGCCAATGGCCGCGGGGAATCCAAATCCCATTGTTCCAAGCCCGCCTGAGGTAAGAAATTTACGAGGTTCATTAAATTGCAAATATCGTGCCGACCAGACCTGATGCTGTCCGACTTCTGTTGATATAACAGGAGCTTTATCTTTTAAACAATTTTGGATTTCCAACATAACCTCAAAAGAATGAAGTTTTTCAGATTTTTTTTCCGGCAGAATATTTTGTTTTTTCAAATCATTTAGATAATTGCACCAGCTTTGATTAAATAATATATTATAGTTTCCCTTTTTATACTCCTCGATCATTCCGGCAAGAATTTCTTTTGCATCTCCTACAATTTCTATTGAAGAAGGAATTACTCTTGAAATTTCTTTTTTGCTTATATCAAGATGAATCAATTTTTTAGAAAGTTCGTTTTCTGAAAAACAGCACCTTATACGATCATTGAACCTTGTCCCGATTGCAAAAACAAGGTCACTCTCCCGAACAGCGATATTGGCCGACGGGTGTCCGAAAATACCAACCATTCCTATATAATTTTTATCATTCGCCGAAAAAGCACCGAGCCCCATCATAGACGACACAACAGGAATATTTAAAAGACGAGCAAATTCAATAAGTTCAGAAGATGCGTTTGCCTGAATAACTCCGCCGCCGGAAATAATTAGCGGTTTCTCAGCATTTTTCAAAGCTTGAAAAACTTTTGTCAAATCGGGCATCTTACAATTTTCATTATCCGATTTAAAAGTAGTAATATCCGGATTAAATTCTGCTGTTTCTGAAAAAATATTCTTTGTTAAATCAACAACAACAGGCCCCTGTCTGCCCGAAATTGCAGTATTAAATGCTTCAACAAGAACAGATTCAAGATTTTTTACATCCGTTACCTGAAAATTTTTCTTTGTACAGGATTTTGTAATATCAACAATATCAACTTCCTGAAAAGCATCCTGATGAAGAAGATTTGCCATAACCTGCCCTGTTAAAACAATAAGAGGAGTTCCGTCAAGGTAAGCATCTGCAACTCCTGTTACAATATTAGTTGCCCCAGGACCGGAGGTGACAATAACAACTCCGCATTTGCCCGACGCTCTTGCATAACCTTCTGCAGCATGAACAGCCGCCTGCTCATGGCGGACAAGATAGTGTTTTATATCATTCTGTTTAAACAATTCATCATAAACACTTAAAACAATTCCGCCCGGATAACCGAAAATAGTATCTACACCGAGGTCCTTTAAAGTTTTAACAAGAATTTGTGCACCCGTAAGAGTTTTTGTTAAAGTCTGCATAATAACTCCATTTTAATAAATGAATTTTAACACAGAGGAAATTTTTATACAAATTAGAAAAAAGAGTCCGTTTTATCGGACTCTTTTGGGTTAATCTTCAGAAAACAATTCTTTTAACAAAGATTTTTTCTTTTGAACTTTCTTTTGATGTTCCTGGGCTTTTCTTTGTCTTTCTAATTGCTTTTGTCTTTGTTTTGCTCGTTTTTGCGCCAGTTTTTGTTCTCTTTTTTTCTTTTTTTCTGCAAGTTTTTGCTGTTTGGCCTGCTGTTTCTGATAAGCAGATTGTTCTTTTCTTGCTACCTTACCCGTAAGATTATCAAGCCATTTTGATACAGGGCCTTGAGCTTCTGCAGCATAAACAGAAGACATACTTAAAACAGCTACAGCCAGTAAGGCAACTAACTTTTTTTTCATAATAACCTCGCTTTCAAATTATATTACTCAGAGATTAGCTCATTCCACAATTGTTTTTTCTTTTCAATCTTTTGTTGTCTTTCCTGACGGGCTTCCTGACGAGCCTTTTTGTCAGCTTCTAATTTTTTTTGAAAAGCTTGTTGCTTTTCAAGTCTTTCCTGCTGTTGTTTTGCTCTGGCTTCTTCTCTTGCCTTTTGCTGCTGCTGCAATTCTTTTTCTTTATCGACTATTTTCTGGGTATGTTTTTGAATAAAACGTTCAGTGTAAGTTGTTGAAGATGAATCTGCTGCATAAACTGCAGCTGCTCCTGTCATAGCCAAAACTAAAGATGCAATTAATAACTTTTTCATAATACACTCTCCTTTTTTCTACACAAATAATTATACTAAATTAAATCATACATATCAACTATTTTTTTTATTCCCAGCTCTGCCACATTAAAAATTTCAAGCATCTGCGTTTTTTCATATGGTTCACCCTCCGCAGTAGTTTGAAATTCTATAATTTTACCATTCTTGGTCAAAACGATATTGCTGTCGACCTGCGCATGAGAATCTTCTTCGTAATCCAAATCCAATCGAACATCTCCGTCTACAATACCTGCAGATATAGCCGCAACGGGTTCAATTATCGGATCTTCCTTTAATGTTCCGTTTTTGAGAAGTTTTTCAACAGCAAGTTTTAGAGCTAAAAAACCGCCGCAAATGCTTGCTGTTCTGGTTCCTCCATCAGCTTGAAGTACATCTGCGTCAATTGTTATTGTCAAATCAGGAATTTTTTCCAAATCAATGCAGGCGCGCAGGCTTCTGCCTATAAGACGTTGAATTTCCTGAGTTCTTCCGGAAATCTTTGTTCTTTCTCTCTGGCATCTGGTATTAGGTGCAGAAGGCAATAGAGAATATTCTGCCGTAAGCCATCCGCGTTTATCCTCTTTGTCCATCCATTTAGGTTTTCCCTCTTCAACAGATGCGGTTGTTAAAACTCTCGTATCTCCAAACTCAACAAGAACCGAACCTAATGCATGTTTGGTAAAATCTTTAATAAATTTTATTTCACGTGTTTCGTTATTTTTTCGTCCTTCTCTTTTCATTCTAAACCTCTTTTACTCGTAATCCCACATATAAATCTGACCGCAGTATCTGCATACCGCATGATCGTTCATAAACTGCAAATCAGGTACAAATTTGTATCCGTCAACGGTTATTTCTATATCGCCGTCTTTATTGTATTCCTGCTTAAAATTTTTGTCCCCTCTATATTCAGGAGAAAACATCAATTCAAATTTATCAACAGATTTACAATTCTTACAAATAAACATAGTCTAATACTCGTCGTCTTCAAGTCTTGCACGCCTGATAATTTCCGGATCTATACATCTTTTTTCAATCTTAAATGTTTTCGCAGAAGCTTTTTTAGCAGATTTTCTCTTTTTTTCTATGACATTTGCCGAATCATCAGAATAAAGATTTTTATACCACAAAGTCCAGCATATACTTCTGACAGGCAAAGTAAACCCGACAACTATAAAAAATACTAGCTGTTTAACCATTTCTACAGCTATAACGGCAGGCGTAATATTAAAACGTTCAACAGCTTCAAAAGGTAACGGCAGGCTGTAAGCCCAACCTTCAAAAACTTTAGATAAAGAACCTGTCAGATTTAAAAAGTCAAATATCACCGAAAGCCCTGCCGGCAAGAAGTAATATGTAAAAATTACCAGTAAAGTCATAAGCAGAAAAGTTCTTGAAAATTTGCCCTTTACAAGACTCAAACTTCTTTTAAAACAGCCTACAGGAGAAACCCCGTCCTCAAATGTAAATACCTGAAAAATAAGAACAAAATATATAAAAAATACCGCACCAATTACCCAGAAAACGGGAATGAGCGCAAGCAAAGTAAAAATACTGAATAACAGCCACAATAAAATATAAGAAAATGTTCTTTTTGTCACAACTTCATTATGTGCCCTGAAATCGTATACTTTTCCGGTATTTAGGTACCCTTCCGCCATTGAGTTAACGGCTCCGTATGAAACAAGATAATCCCAAAAAGCCCTTACCCATATCAGTAAGCCTGGTATAACCGTTAAAACAACAACCGTAAGCATTGTTGAAAAGTCATTTAGAGGAGCATACTTTACAGCAAGATTCTGGTAGTTCTGGGTATACCAGTATGTCAACCCAAAAATCAAAAATAATCCCAAAATCTGCCCCAATACAGGGAAAGCCATATATAACAAAAATTTATGAATATTCAATGCATAAATTTTTATACCTTCAAAAAATACAAGCCAAATACTTTTATCTTCTTTTGCCATATCTCTCCTATAGTAATTTTTGGTTTATTGTATAATAATTTTATTACAAATATGGAAAAGTATACAAAAGAAGATTATCTTAATAAAAAAGTAAATTTACACCTTCATACAAAATTTTCGGACGGTGAAGCAGAGCCAACAGAGCTTGTAAAACAGGCCAAAGAAAAAGGTTACAAAAAAATAGCTATATGCGATCATAATACTATTGAGGCACATAAAATTATAAAAGATGAAATACTTCTGCCGGCCGTTGAATTTGATGTCTGGTGCGGGTATGTTTTTATGCATCTTTTAGCTTATGATATTGATATTGATAATAAAGAGCTTTTATCTTTCTGCGCAAAAAACAAAAAAGAAACCGAACTTGATATTGTAAGAATTTTTGCAAAAAGAGATGTAAAAAAACTTATTAAGGCAATTCACAATGCAGGCGGTAAAGCTGTTCTTGCACATCCGGCCTGCTGCTGGGCAATAAGCCTTGAGAGTTTTGTAAAAAAGCTCATTTCATACGGATTGGACGGACTTGAGGTTTATTACCCGTATGAAAGACACAGAGGAATAATAAAATTTCATAAAGCAGAAACCGTTAATAAAATTGCCGACAAATACAATCTAATTAAAACAGGCGGCACTGATTTACATAAAATACAGCTGAATTAATTTTGATTATTCATTTTTTGTACTGATTTTTGAATACCGGACGAAGCTGCAGCACCTGCAATTACCCCTAACCCCATTCCGACCAGAGAACCTAATGCACCGAAATGTTTTGCGCCTAAAGCGCCGATATATGCCATGCCTGCACTTACACTTATAACATTCATAGCTGATTTAGCCGACTGAACTGCAAAAGATTTTGTTTTTTCTTTTGCATTATCCCCCTTTTTCAATGACTTTATAATTTTCGGGAGCTCCAACAATCCCATAAATGCAAGTCCCAATACAGTCGTACGTTTTAAAGCACGTCCGGTCAGCTCTTTTAATCCCAGAAAATCATTTTTCACATTAATTGAACGAACGGGAAGCATATTGCCCCATAAATCTTTTACCTTTGATTGGAGAGGTACACCGTCTGTTATACCCAGAGTTTTTTGAATCCATTGGCCAAATTTAGTGTTATACAAAGTTTTATCCGCATTATATAAACGGTTTACCACTCTCTTGCCTTTTACAGATTTTATTTTCTTCAGCCATTCATGCAGAAGTGTTCCTCTAAAAAAAGAAAAATCATGCTGGTATTTTTTATAATCATAAGCCTTTGGAATATTTTTCCTTGTTAATGCGCAAGCAGAATGTTTGTAAGCAGCTTTTAAATCCCTGCAATCTTCGGGCAGGTTTACAAGTGTCAATGCGGCAATACCGACAGCGCCAAATGTGTCCCCATTTTTTAACATATCGGGAATTCCTGCAATACGTCTTGCAGGGGCAACACTATTCACAACAGTTTGTTCTACAGGCTCCAAAATAGTATCAACTGCAGTATGACTGTCATCCACACCGGATTTATTTATATATTGATTTTGAGCAGATAATGAAACTTGATTTAATGACACGAAAAAATACCTTAAACCTACAATCTACTCATATATAAAGTATTTTTTAATCAAAAAATTGCGTTTTATTTAAGATTTCTTAAATAAGCTTCGATAAACCCGTCAAGTTCACCATCCATAACAGCCTCAACATTACTCGATTCAAAACCTGTTCTGTGATCCTTAACCATCTTATAAGGATGAAAAACATAAGATCTTATCTGTGAACCGAAATTTATATCCGCAGTTTCACCTTTTAATTGAGCAAGTTTTTTCTCATGCTCTGCCTGACGTATAGCAAGAAGTTTTGAGGCAAGAATCTGCATTGCATTCTCTTTATTTTGGAGCTGTGATCTTTCCTGCTGACATTTGACAACAATTCCTGTAGGTTTATGCAAAATTCTGACTGCCGTTTCTACTTTGTTCACATTTTGACCGCCCGCACCTCCAGAACGCATCGTGTCAATTTCAAGTTCTTCAGGCGGAATTGTTATAGTTTTTTCAAAATCTTCAATAATAGGCGTAACTTCAACAGAAGCGAAACTTGTCTGGCGTTTTCCGTTCGCATTGAAAGGGGATATTCTGACAAGTCTGTGCACCCCTTTTTCAGCTTTAGCATAACCAAACGCGAACTTACCCGTAATTTTTATGGTAGCGGATTTTATACCGGCTTCCTCACCGTCAAGTTTGTCCAAAAGTTCAACCTTCCAGGCTTTATTTTCAGCCCATCTTGTGTACATTCTAAGCAGCATACTTGCCCAATCTTGAGCATCCGTTCCGCCGGCTCCTGCATTTATCGCTAAAATTGCGTCAGCACCATCATATTCTCCGCTCAACATCTGTTTAACTTCAAAGGAATCAAGTGCACGCTCCATTTCATTCAATTTTTTAGCACTTTCATTTATCAACTCGGAATCGCCGATTTCAAAAGCTACTTCTGCATCATCTGTGATATTTTGCCATTTGTCAAGGAAATCCAGATTATCTTTTATCAAACGAACCTTAGCTCCTAAATCAGAAGCTTTTTTTTGATTAGCCCATACTTCAGGTTTTTGAAGTTTTTCTTCCAGATTATGAAGCTCTTCTGACAGTTTCTCTCTGTCAAAGACACTCCTTAATTTTATTAAAGCGTAATTTCAAATTATTAATTTGTTGTTTAATTTCTATGTCCATAAAAAAATTGTACTATAAAAAAATATAATCTTGCAATTGTCAAAAAAACTGATATAATAAACTAATACGGGAGAGATTAAATGGCAGACTTAACAGAGAGCTATAAAAAAATATATGAAAATAAAAAGATGCATTTATGGCTTTTTATTTTGTCATTTCTCTGGACATCAACCTCAATGCTGTTTGACATTGCTATAGGTAAACCGGATACATACAGACAAAATATTTTCGATATATTATTCGGAATTTTTATAGGAGCTTACAGTCTCAAATTTCTGCATAATGCAATAAATAACATAAATAACGGTGTTCTGCCGTCATTTAAGGGGATTCCATGGAAAATCTATCTTGGGATGATAAAACTTGATATTGTATGGTGCTTTTATGCTCTTGCCGTAATATTTTTGTCTGTTATATTATACATTACATTAGTACACACAATAATTTTTCCGATTATTATTATAGTACTTACTGCATTTACGGCTGTTTTCACAAATTACATTTATCTTGCATTTGCAGAAAATTTTGACTCAAAAGGCCTTTATAATATTGTTTTGGTATTTAAATTTATAAAATACACTTTTAAAGACACTGTTTTTAAACTTTGTCTATTTCTCCTTGTCATGCCTTTTGCAGCTTTAATATGTATATTGTTTTATGCTGCTGCTGCAATTACAGGAATAGATTCTGTTATATATATAGCGGGAGATTATTATCTTATAGATTTTATCGTATTTACATTCACGTTGTACTTTATGCTTGTTACCTGGTATTTTGCATTTCCGTATTCGCTTATCAACTTATACATAACAAAAATTAGACCTTTATTAAAGAAAGAGAAATATTATGTCGAGAATGAAAGATGGATTTAATAGACTTTTTTGCGGACAAAATGTATTTGATAGGCAATTAACTCTTTTTTCAATTTGCGGAATTATAGGATTGTTTCAAGGATACCTGGCTCTTGAACCAGTTGATATTTTATGGAAATATATTTTTTCCGGTATTTCTATTCTTTTTACAATGTTTTTAACGGGATACGAAATTATTTTTATGAAAGAACGCAGAATACCTGATATTGACATGCGTTCAATAAAAATTATTAAAAACAAAATTCCTTTTATTGTTTTTTTGATATGCATTCCTTTGACACTTGTATCACTTTTTACTAAATATCAAAGTCAGGCTTTTTTTATAGAGACATTATTTGCCGTTCCTTTAAGTATGATGCAGGCTGGATTTTCTTATAATTTTAAAGACAAAGACTGGAAAATATTGTTTAAAAGGTGTAGTTTTACGGATTATATTATACTATTTTTAAAAAGGTTATGGATTATTATTCTTGCTTATGCCTTTACATTCACTGCAATATTTGTGATATTTTTTACAATATGTTTTATAACAGTATTACTATATAAAGGAGATCTTGCACAAATAGGATTTGCTGTCACATCAAATGAATATGCTATAAAAGCCTCAGCAACTTATATTACTGCTATACTTACCGTATATTCTCTGACAATAGGAACTCTAATTTGGGATTATGAATTGATAAAAACTAAAGAGGACGCAAATGAATGCTTATAAACTTATTACAGAAGGTTACAAACGAATATTTTCAGGTTCTGATTCTGTTAAAAAAAATACTTTAATTTTCATTTTTCAATCAATAGTATCAGGAATTACTATATATTTTGAGAAATTTGAAAATTTAAAGGATTTTATGTCAGAAAATCCTTTTATGCTTTTAGCGGTCACTATAGCTTTTTTAATTCTTACAGTTTATATAAGCGGATATTCATACAAATTTGTAAATCGCTCATTTACAGACAGCGAAAATATATTACCGGATTTTAATATGGAACCTTTCACCGCATTTTTAAAAGCTCTGCCTTTACTTGTTGTATGGTTTATATATCTGCTGGCAATTATTTTTGCTGCAGTTTCATTCGTAAAAAATCCGATAACATTAATACTAAGCATTATATTGATAATTGCATTCGTGATAATCGCAGTATTTTTACCCTTTGTTTATATAGATTTTTGTCAGAATTTTGAATTAAAAAAAGAATTATTTAATATACTGCTGCCGTTTAAATTCGTAAAACAGACTGCCGGTTTAATTATTCTTCTTGGTTTGCTGTTTATCCCTGTTATTATACTGTGCATAATACCTGGACTTTTAGCAGTAATTATTTGTGCAGTTACGGGTATCGCAAAATCACATGCTATTTATATAAATCTGGTACTTTGGTCATATTTAACCTATATGGCACAATTGTTATGGTATTATTGTCTGGTTCAAATTTATAAAGAAAAGTTTTAAATAATCAAAAGATAACTACATAAAAATAGTAGATTTCAGGTTTCTTTTTGTTTCAGAGAATACCTGTGCGGTACAAAAGATTGCAAAAATAAAGATAATAAAATAAGAGCCATTCCAATATAAAAAGATAGAGATAACTCCTTAGATTCTCCTAAAAATGCAACAGCCAGTAATATACCGTAAACTGGCTCAAGGTTTCCGCATAGACTAACCGTAAAAGCCGGAAGCTTTCTAAGAACCTGAATATGCAATATATAAAGGCCGAGAGTACAAAAAAATGCAAGAATCATCAGATAAAGCAAATTCATTCCGACAGGAAAAACAAATTTAACATTATCAAATAAGATATAAAACGGCAAAATAATAGTTATAAACAAAGTTCCTCCAAGCATTTCATAAAACAACATACCGTTTGAACTCTTTTCCCTCACATAAATTTTATTTAAAATAGTATATAAAGCAAATACAGCAGCAGAAAAAATACCGAGAACGATACCTAATCTGTAATTAGTGTCAATATTAAATATTAAAGCTATACCACCGACTGCGATAAGACTAAAAATTAACTCTTCTAAAGATAATTTCCTTTTATAAAATAAAGGCTCTAATATAGCGGTAAAAAAGCCTACCAGAGAATAACAGACAACACCTACGGCAACATTTGCATATTTTATACTAGCGAAGAAAAGCAAAAGGTGTAGTCCTAATATTGCTCCAATTAAACAAATTTTAACCGCAACTTTAAAACTTTCCCGAGGCATCTTACCTCTGAAAAGTAAAATTATATAAAGCATAATAAATGCAAAGGACAGTCTGTAAAAAACAAGCAAAACTTCATTTAAAGTAATCAACTTGCCGAATATTCCGGTAAATCCCGCAAGTAATACCGAAATATGTAATTTTATATAATCCTTTGTTAAATTATTCTCCATGCTAATATTATGTACCACAAAAAATACAAGGCAAGTTTATTTTTCACAAAGTTGTTTATACATATTTAAATATATTGCGGAACTTTTCCCCCATGAAAAATCAGATTCCATAGCTGATTTTCGCATTGCACTTAAAGTATACTTATCCTTATAAACTCCTAATGAACAATAAATTGCCTGCATCATATCCCATCCGGAATAACCCCAGAATTTAAATCCCGTAGAATCATTTAAAGGATAACCTGTTACAGTATCTTCAAGCCCTCCTGTTGCTCTTACAACAGGCAGAGTACCATATCTCATCGCGATTAACTGGCTTAACCCGCAGGGCTCAAATTTAGAAGGCATTAAATAAAAATCGCTGCCTGCATAAATACGATTGGCCAAATCAGACTTATAGCCTATATATGCACGAATATTTGAAGTATTATTGGAAAGCCAGATAAGAAGATTTTCATAATCCTTCTCACCGCTGCCTAAAAATATAAAATCAGCATTCAGCCCCTTCAATTCGTTTTCACACTCTCTTATAAGATCAATACCTTTCTGTCCGACAAGGCGGGATACCATTGCATAAAGAGGACGTTCAGGCTTATACTCTAATCCGAATTCTTCACACAAATGCTTTTTATTTTCTTCTTTATTTTTCAAAGTTTTAACATCATATTTTTTTACAATATTTTTATCTGTTTTCGGGTTAAACACATCATAATCAATACCGTTTAAAATTCCGGTAAGTTTTCCCTGATTCATACGCAGAGTATAATCCATTCCCTCTCCGTACTCTCCGGTCAGAATTTCTTTTGCATAAGTCGGAGATACTGCAACAACTTTATCTGAATAATTAATTGCACCCTTCATCCAGTTAACTTTACCGTAATGCTCTACTCCCCATTCGTTATATACAATATCCTTGCGCATATTCGCAAAATCCAGAACATCCTCAAACCATACTCCCTGATAAGCAAGATTATGAATTTCAAAAACAGTTTTTGTATTTTTCCAAAAATCATCATATCTGTAGTTGCTGTGTAAATATACAGGTATCATTGCGGTATGCCAGTCATTTGCATGAATAACGTCTGCTTTAAAGTTAAGAAGTTTGGCATATTCTAAAGTTGCAAGAGAAAATGCAATATATCGTTCATGTTCATATTTCGGGTCAAGCCATTTTGGATAAACTTCCTTAAAACAGGTAAAATACCAGTCATTATGAACAAAAAATACATTAATATTTGTTCCGGGAAGTTTGCACATAAACAAACGGAATTTATGTCCCATTCTGTCAAATGTCAGCCACATTTCAGAATTTTCAAGCTCTGTAATTCCCCATTTATTAACATCAATAAGTCCGTGTAAAGGTGTAAAAATTGCAATTTCAGAATCTTTTTCAAGATATTTCGGTAAACTCCCGACTACATCTGCCAAACCGCCGGCCTTTGAAAACGGGGCGACTTCTGCTGCCGCAAATAATATTTTCATTAATTTTCCTCCTCTATAGTATCTGAGCTGGAATCATCCGGCTGAATATCATCTATATCTACATTGTCATCCTTTGGAATATAATGATTTTTATCAGTATCAAAATTAATTGTTATACCGTATTTAGCTGCAAGATATTTTGCCTGAGCAATACAAATATCAGCTTTTTCATAATCCTGTTTAAACATCATAACTTTATACATATTATATTTAAACAGCATCAACAGATATTCGCTGGTAACATTGTTCCTTTCAAGCTGAATTAATGAATTATTAATAATGCCGTAAGCCACATCATACTTATTTTGTTTTAAATGCAACTCACTCATAACATACCAGGCAATATACAATAAAGTTGTCATTCCATTGCGATTTGTCGTTTTAATAATATTATAAATTATTGACTCAGCCTTTTTGTAAGAACCAAGCTGCATATATGCATAACCTATTAATAAGTCCGAAAACAACTCTAATTGATGCAATTTTCGTAATTTAGCAGCTATTTTAGCCTTATAAATATGTTCTGCAAATTGCTTATAATCATTTTCAAATAAAATAAATGCATTAATAATATTTAAAAGAACCTCTCCAAAACGGTCATTTTCGGCTATATCACCTATATTGACAGAAATAGGTCTTCCATGGATTAAATCCTCAAGAGCAATAAACAAGTTATAGGAATTTGGGACTCCATCCAAATCATTACTTACAATTTGTAAAAATTGTTCAACATTACCTGATAAAATCAAAACATTTCCAAGAGCGACAAAACCTACTGAATCAATAATCAGAGCTCTGAAATCTTCTTCAGTAAAATATTCCGGCTTTAATTTCGACAAAGAGTCGTTGCTGACAAGATTTAGTACCTTATAACCAACATCTAAAGAATCCATTAATGCGCCAACATTAAATAAAATTTGAATATGAATAACAGACATTAAAAAGAAATACGTATTAAAATTAGGGGCATCAGGATTTAACGAAGAAACCGGTAAAAGAGTTAAAACTTTATGCGTCAATTCAAGAGCATGATTATAATCACCTGAAATTAAATCTCCGTTAATCATTTTATTGCATAAAAAAATAATTTTATCAGTATCATTCGTCTTTTCAAGATTTCTTAGAGTTTCCTCTGCTATTTTGGATGTTTTTTCAGGGACATAGTCATAAAGATTAGCTGATATATCCTCATATAATTGTAATTTATAATTCTTTACTTCTTCCTGCCTGTCTGCATCAGAATTCAAATCAAGCAGCTGCAAAATTTTATTTGTGCAATTAAGATAAGTACTGAAATCTCCAAGAGATAGTGTAATTACAGCCAGTTCTTCCCACTGTTTACGTTCCGCTTCTGCATCCTCAAGCAATTCATAAAAATATGCTTTTACAGGACTTGGAGTAGAGTCATCAAATACTTTATCCAACAAATCATGAGCTATTTCCTGAAGGTAAAATTTACTTGTTGTATTGAGCAAATTCCGCCGTAAAAGATTATAATTAGGGAAATATAAACAATTATTATATTCATATACATACCCCATATTAGAAAGTTTTTCTATAATTTCATCTTTATTTTCAAATCCCAGACTATCTATTGTGGCAAAATCAATTCTTGTTCCGAGCATTATTATAGATGTAAGGAACTTCATAGCATCAATATCATCCTGCAAAAGATTAAGTCGTCTTGCGACAAGCTTATCCAGATTTGACGGGATAATTATGGTCTTTGGTGAAACCATTTCAATTGAATCTTCATCAACCGCAAAAACACCGGATTCTATTAAATACTGCAAGGCAATATCAATAAACAAAATACTGCCGCAGGCATATTTTGCAACACGTTGAAAATAAAAATTATCGAGAATATTTCTGTAATATTCCTTATTTTCAGCTATCAATTTTTCAAAAGGCGTTGGTTTTAAAGTAATTTCTGTATAATAAGATTTATTTAGCAGAAAATGACAATCTTTGTGCAGCGAAAAATCCTTACTGTAGGATAACAAAAAGCTTATATCAAGCTGTTCAAAAGATTCAAACAAAAACTTCAAAACATCATAAGAACTTGAATCTATTTTGTCAAAATCTTCAATAAAAATCACAGTCTTTGGTATTATTTGAAGCAGGGTTAGAAAAATATCAAAATAAACATATCTTGTATCCTCTGTATTCTCCGTTTCTCTATGATTTAAAGATATTAAATCTTTAATAAGCCCGTCGGGATCTACAGAAGCAAACATTGAAAAATCATTTTGAAAAAATAACTTCTGTGAAATAGTATATTCAAATATTGAAGATACAAGATCTCTAAAAAAGGAATAAGGAGCATATTTCATTTCATCATAACATGTAATAGTAATGATATTGTTAAATTGTCCTGTTTCTGCAAGAGTATTCAATACCTTTAAAGAATATGGTCTGTAAAGCTCATCCGTTTTAATTGCCGTAATTCCTTTAGGAACAACCTTAAACCTATCTTGAAGAACCGAAAGCACCTCAGCATTTTCAATTCTGACAAATTCAGCATTTATTTCATCAAATTCAATTGTTTCAATATCATAAATGGCATCGGGATTTGCATTGGAATCAAGATTATTTAATGCTTCTTTATCCAATTTATCCTGTTCAATCAACATGTTTTGGACAAAATTAGGAATTTTTATTTCATCATCATCTTCCTCTTCGGGGTATTCAACCTTAACAAATTCTCTCAAATCCATTTCATAAAACATTTGCATCTGATCATCAACCATAACAGAATTCAATGGAGAAAATCTGTATTCTCCATCCATTACACTGTATATATCATCATCAGTAAGAACCTGAAACGTATTTAAAATTTTATCTTCTATATTCTTCGTACTTTGGTTTACAAGACTGATATTAAACCCTGATTCTAAATTATTAGGATCAGAATCAATGTTCCTTTTCATCAAAAACATATTACAGCGTATTGATGCATTCTTTTTTTTAGTAAGTTTACAATTCATTGCTGTTATTTTGTTCAATAGTTCAATTGCAGCATTAACTGCTGTTTGAACAGAGCTTTTAAATGTATAATCCTTGTCAAACCTTATAACATATGTTTTACCGATAATTTGACGACGCACACCTTTAGATTTTGCGTAATCAAAAATAATTTTATCAAGGTTTATTTTAAATTTATTTAAAAGTTTAGCCGAACCCAAAAGACTTTTCATTTCTCCAATATTCGGGAAATCAATAGTCATTATAGCAAAATCATCAGAGTTTGCTTCATTCATTATTACGCTTTTTTCAGTATCAAAACCGCATTTTTTACATTTTTTTGTAATTGTCTGATTAATTTTACCGCAGTTATGGCACTTTGAAATAATAACATAACCACATTTCTTACAGGTATTTGATTCGTTAATAGTCCTGCAAACAGGGCATGTAAGCTTAAGCACCTTTTTGCAATTAGGGCAAACCATTGCCTTATCATCAATTTCTAAACCGCATTTTGGACATTCCATAAGAAAATTATACCACTATACAGGATTTAGCACAAGAAATATTAATTATATCTTATTCCTGCTTCCTTCATTCTCCTGATACATTCTTTTATTGTGTCAACATCTTTCGTTAAAGCTACACGAAAATAACCTTCACCGTACTTCCCGTAGCCGTTTCCCGGGGGAACAACTACATTTGCCTTTTCAAGCATAACAGTCACAAATTCTTCCGATGTCATTCCTTTAGGGACAGGAAGCCACAGATAAAATGTAGCTTTAGAAGGTTTAATATCCCATCCGAGTTCTCTAAAACCTTCTTCTGCCGCATCGCGTCTTTGCTGATACATTTTATTTAAATCATTAATATATTTCGAATCAACATCAAACGCAGCTGCTGCAGCGTCTTGAATAGCTTTAAACGTACCCGAATCAATATTATTCTTGATTGTCCCAAGAGCTTTAACAGCCTGAGCATTACCGCAGACAAAACCGACTCTCCATCCGGTCATATTATAAGATTTTGAATGAGAATAGAATTCCAGCGCAACATCTTTAGCACCTTCAACCTGTAAAACAGAAGGAGCCTTGTATCCGTCATAAGTCATCTCCGAGTACGCCATATCAGAACAGAGCAGGATATCATATTTTTTACAGAAGTTAACTGCTTTTTTGAAAAAGCCTAAATCGGCAACAGCACCTGTCGGGTTATTCGGATAGTTCAAAAACATAATTTTTGATTTTTGGGCAATATCTTCAGGAATTTTATCAAAATCGGGCAGGTAACCGTTTTCTTCTAACAAAGGCATCGGAAAAGGTGTTCCGCCTGCAAATATTGTTGCATTATGATAAACCGGATACCCCGGATCAGGCACAAGCGTATAATCACCTTTATCAACAAATGCAAAGAAAACATGAGCAATAGCCTCTTTTGAGCCGATATTTGCAAGCATTTCCGTATCAGGGTCAAGCTCAACATCAAAACGTTTTTTCATCCAGTTGCAGGCTGCTTTTCTGAATTTTTCAGTACCGTTATAAGGCGGGTAATCATGATTTTTCGGATTATCAATCGCTTTGTGCATTTCATCGACAACAGGCTGAAGAGTAGGTTTATCAGGATCGCCTATACCAAGACTTATTATATCTTTCCCTTTAGCCTTTGCTTCAGCAATTTTTCTGTCAATTTCAGCAAAAAGATAAGGGGGAATTTTTTCCAAACGTTCTGATACTTTCATAACTTCTCCTTCTTAATATTCTTTCCTAACCTTTAATTTTATGCTATCATAAATATAAAGGAAAGACAATGAGTATAATTGCAGATGACAATGATTTTACAAGTTCAACGATTGCGGAAAAGAAAAAACATTCGGTAATCAAATCAGAATGCCTTGATAATGACAAAAACTTTGAAAACTGCATCAGGCCTAAAACTTTTGATACATACATCGGGCAATCTGCATTGAAAGAAACATTAAAAATTTCAATCGCTGCCGCAAAAAAACGCAGCGTACCGCTTGATCACCTGCTCTTCTACGGTCCGCCGGGACTCGGAAAAACCACTCTTGCGGGAGTAATTGCCGAACAGATGGGTGTTGATATAAAAATAACCTCAGCCCCTGCTCTTGAGCGCCCGAGAGATATTATCGGGATTTTAATGTCTTTAAAAGGCGGAGAAATACTGTTTATTGATGAAATTCACAGATTAAATAAAGTTGCCGAAGAGATTTTGTACCCTGCAATGGAAGATTTTTTCCTTGATATGACAACAGGAAAATCTCAAACAGTAAAAACCTTGCGCATTCCGCTTCCTAAATTTACATTGATAGGAGCGACGACAAAGGCAGGAGAACTTTCAGGCCCGCTCCGGGATCGTTTTGGGATAATTCACAGACTGGAATTTTATACGGAAGATGAGCTGTCACAGGTAATAAAACGCACAGCAAGTATTTTAAATATAGATATAACCGAAGAAGGTGCACATGCAATTGCTAAACGCTCCAGAGGCACTCCGCGTATCGCAAACAGGCTTGTAAAAAGAGTTTCCGATTACGCAATTGTAAAACATGACGGGAAAATAACGGAAGATGTTGCAAACAAATCGCTTGATATCTTAAAAATTGACAATTTCGGACTTGATAATACTGACAGAAGTCTTTTAAAACTTATAATAGAAAAATACGACGGCGGCCCTGTAGGAATTGAAACAATAGCTGCGGCAATCGGAGAAGATGTAAGAACAATTGAAGATGTATGCGAGCCATTCCTGCTGCAGGCGGGTTTACTGCAGCGGACTCCGCGCGGAAGAAAAGTTTCTCCTGCTACCTACAGACATTTAGGTTATAAAAATATTGATATAAACGAACAAAAAAGTTTATTTTAATAATTACCACGGATAATCATCTGGGATTTTCCAGCCGTTTCTCATTATCCAGGCTGCACACTTTCTACTTGCAGTTTGATAAGGTTTGTCTTTATCACATTC
>CALUUR010000033.1 GCA_944324015.1 Candidatus Gastranaerophilales bacterium | reverse complement strand
TTAGGTGTAGCTGTAACAATTACTTTATTTGAAACATTCAGAAACATTTTTCTTGAAGCTGGAAAAGTTTATGATATAGCATTTTTGACAGCATACAGAACAACAATGTGTTTTGGAATATTTTTCGGGCTGTGCTGCCTGACATTCGCGTTTATTGCTTACCAGCCCCAGAAAAAGGAAATAAAATCTTAAACAAATATTTCTCGCCATTACTATACTCAACTTCAACAATAGGAAACGGATTATCTAACTCATAAACCCCATAAAAAGTCTTTTTTTGAAACGCTCCAATTGAAGTACTCGTAATTTGTTTTGCTTCTAAATCCTTTATATTTTCATATTCTCTGACAAGTAACTTGGCATCCTTTTTTGTGAGCGTATCACATACAGATTTCATTGCCGCAAATGGTAAACTACCAATATAATAAATTGTTGCCAATTCCGCAAGAGGTACAGAGCCAATCAATGGTCCATATTCTTTTATTTCATCAACGGTATCTCCTATTGGACCAGTATTTTTTTTGGGTTCATATTTTTCCTTTTTTACATATAAATCAATTATTTCATCAGAGCTAATACCTACATTGCGAACAATAATTTTAATATCCTGGTTTGAATTATTAATAATTGTATACACCAAAATATAAAAATATTTCCTAAATGGTCCAGAAAAAGTTTTTGGAGAAACTTGAATTTTAATATCATCAGGCGGATGTTCTAAAATTTTAGCATTCGGACTATACATTAGTGGATTAATATAATCATTTGCATACACAAATACAGGGAGAGAAAACAATAAAAGCAGAAAAATATATTTTTTCATAAAGATATTATAACAAATTTTAAACGTAAGTCAATTTGTATTGAAAATAAATTATCACTGATATAATATAAAAGTGTAACATTTACACTAAACAACTTATAAATGGCAGGGAATTATGACAAATCAAAATGATAAAATAAGAAATATAGCAATTATTGCTCACGTTGACCACGGCAAAACAACACTTGTTGACTGTCTTTTGAGACAAGCAGGTGCATTCAGAGCAAATCAACACGTACAGGAAAGAGTTCTGGACAACAATGATTTAGAAAGAGAACGCGGTATTACAATTCTTTCCAAAAACATTTCAATTAATTATAAAGATACTAAAATTAACGTTGTTGATACCCCGGGGCACGCAGATTTCGGCGGAGAAGTAGAACGTGTTTTAGGTATGGTTGACGGTGCCCTGCTGATTGTTGATGCTGCAGAAGGACCAATGCCACAGACAAGATTTGTTTTATCAAAAGCCCTTGAATTAGGTTTAAAAATTATCGTTGTCATAAATAAAATCGACAAACCTGCCGCAGAACCGTTGACTGCACTTGATAAAGTCTTTGATTTGTTTACAGAACTAACAGACAGAGAAGATTTAATAGACTTTCCTTTCATATTTGCAAGCAGCCTAAACGGATTTGCAATCAAAGATCTGGATGATGAAAGAAAAGATATGATACCGCTTCTTGACTGCATATTAGAAAATATTAAACCGCCGAAAGGGGACTCATCAAAACCATTCCAATTCAGAGCTACAACACTGGATTACAATGACTATGTCGGAAGAATAGTAATCGGAAGAATTGAAAACGGAAAAGTAAAATCGCAAGAACAGGTTTGTGTTGTACACGCTGACGGCAGTCAGGAAAAAGGAAAAATTACAAAACTTTTCGGGTTCCATGATTTAGGCCGTATGGAAATTGAAGAAGCATTTGCAGGCGATATCGTTGGAATTGCAGGTTTTGCTGATATTCAAATCGGTGAAAGTATCTGTTCGCTTTCAAATCCACAGCCTCTGCCATTAATTAAAGTTGATGAACCGACTTTACAGATGAATTTTTCCGTAAATGACAGCCCGTTTGCCGGTACTGAAGGGAAATTTGTTACATCAAGACAGCTAAGAAAAAGACTTTACGATGAGCTTGAAAAAAATGTAAGTTTGCGTGTTGAAGATACGGACTCTACTGATGTTTTCAGAGTATCAGGCAGAGGCGAGCTTCATCTCGGGATTTTAATTGAGACAATGCGACGTGAGGGGTATGAATTTCAGGTTTCCAAACCGGAAGTTATTTATAAAACAATTGACGGAGTTCAGTGTGAGCCTTATGAAAATCTTGTGGTTGACGTTCCTGAAGGTTATGCAGGAAGCTGTATAGACAGACTTTCGGGCAGAAAAGCAGAAATGAAAGAAATGAACAACCTTAAAGGCAGAACTACAATGGTGTTCCATATTCCTGCACGCGGACTTATCGGTTTCAGAAGCGAATTTATCAGAATGACACGCGGGGAAGGAATTATGTACCATACATATTTGGAGTACAGACCTTACGCCGGCGATATTCCTCGTCAGAGAAACGGTTCAATAATTGCCCACGAGCAGGGAGAAGCTATTCCTTACGCTTTAGCCCAGTATGAAGATAGGGGCGTGTTCTTCGTAACTCCGAAAACTAAAGTTTACCGAGGAATGATTATCGGTGAATGCAACAAACCGCAGGACATTGTTGTTAATATCTGTAAAACGAAAAAATTAACAAACATGAGAAGTGCTACCGCCGATGTTATGGTAACACTGCAGGCTCATAAAGAAATGTCTCTGGAAGAATGTATGGAATACATCGGAGATGATGAACTTGTTGAAATTACTCCGCAAAATGTTCGTATAAGAAAAGCAGATTTAACAAAAAAAATATATAACTAGAAAATCACCGCTAAAATGCGGTATTTTTTTATTTAGTATTTTTATGCTAAAATAATTGACAGAAAAGAGGCAGGATATGAGTAAATTACAAATCTATCTTGATAAAGATATTAATAAAGACCTGATTAAATCAAAAAAAATTGCAGTAATAGGATTTGGCTCACAGGGTTACGGTCAATCCATGAACCTTAAAGACAGCGGATGCGATGTTGTTTTAGGTTTACGCTTAGGCGGAAAATCTGATATTAAAGCTAAAGACTACGGTTTTAGAACAATGACAATAGAAGATGCGGTAAAGTACGCTGATATTGTTCAAATTCTTATACCAGATGAAATTCAGGCAAAAGTTTATGAAGAACAAATTAAACCCTATTTGAGAAAAGGACAATATTTAATGTTTTCCCACGGGTTTAATATTCATTATAAGAAAATCGTTGCGCCTGAATATGTCAACGTTATTATGGTTGCACCCAAAGGCCCTGGCCATACAGTAAGAAGTGAATACGCAATCGGCCGCGGAGTTCCGTCACTAATCGCGGTTTATCAAAACCCGTCAGGGGATTCCAGAGAAGTTGCACTGTCTTACGCAGCAGCAATCGGCGCAGGACGTGCAGGAATTATTGAAACAACTTTCAAAGAAGAAACCGAAACTGATTTGTTTGGGGAACAGGCTGTAATCTGCGGCGGGGTATCAGCATTGATTAAAGCAGGTTTTGAAACGCTTGTTGAAGCAGGATATTCACCTTATATGGCTTACTTTGAAGTATTGCATGAAATGAAGCTTCTTGTTGACCTGATAAATCAAGGGGGGCTGGCTGATATGCGCTATTCAATATCAAATACGGCAGAATACGGTGATATGACAAGAGGCCCCAAAGTTATAGGGAAAGAATCACGCGAAGCTATGAAAGAATTGCTTAAAGATATTCAAAGCGGGAAATTTGCCGATGAATTTATGAATGAAATGCAAACCGGATGTAAAAATTTTGACAGGCTTAGAAAAGAGAATGCCAACCACTTAATAGAAAAAGTCGGGAAAGAAATTCGCTCTTCTTTTGTGTGGGGCAATGACAATAAAATTATAGACAGAAACAAAAATTAGCAGAAGAACAGAAGGCAAGAGGTCAGGAAGGCAGGCTGATAACAAAATAATACACTGTGCCATAACTTCTACTCTTATACTTATAAATGGAGTAAAAATGTTCAACAAAGATACAGATTATGAAATAGTAGTATTTTCAATAGGGGACACAAAAGCAGGAACAAAAATGGGAAAGCTTCAACTAAAAAATCTTGAAGATGATTCCGTTTTAAACTGCATTTTGTGGGAAGAAACATTAAACCGCTATGACAGTAAAATTTTCAGAACAGGGAATATAGTCAGAATTGTAACGGCATCATTCAATGAACGCTACAATAACTGTCTTGTTTCATCTCTTGAACTGATAAAAGAAGCCAAAACCGGCCTTGATGAAACAGAACGGGAAAAGGTTTATGCAGAATTAATTTCTTATATTGATACAATCAAGAATGAAAAACTCAATGCGTTTCTGGCAAGTTATTTTGCCGAACACAAAGACAGAATTAAGATAATGCCGGCTGCAAAACTTATGCATCACAACTACATCGGCGGGCTTATGGTTCATACGCTTGAGTGTCTGCGATATGCAGAAACAAATATGGAATTGTCCGACTACAAATTCAACCGCGATAATATTATAGCAGCCTGTATGCTTCATGATATCGGCAAAATTTTTGAATACACTATTGATTTAGAAACCGGATTAATTGATTATGATGAAAAATTCAGAAGAGAATGGCTTACACATTCGCAGTACGGATTTTCCATTTGTATGACACAGGGGTTTAAAGAAATTGCAAAAATGATTGCGGCACACCACGGAAGAAGCGACTGGGGGGCAATTATAGATCTTGACGGGAAAGATTTGGAACCTGAACTTTACTTTATACATTTGATAGATAATCTGTCAGCAAAATTCGGAAAAATTAATGTACACCTGTTAGAAGAAAAAGGAGTTTAAAACGTGTCCAAGTTAACTGAACAGCATAATTATAAAGGCACTTTAGTCTGTGTTGAAGGGATTGACGGTTCCGGGAAATCTACACAGTTAGCTCTTTTACGTGACTGGCTGAAATCTACGGGGCACGACGTTATTTTTACCGAATGGAACTCCTCGGAATTAATTTGCCAGACAACGAAACTTGCAAAAAAGAAAAATATGTTATCCCCGCGGACTTTTTCTCTTTTGCACGCAGTTGACTTTGCAGACAGACTGAAACAGGTTATTGATCCGGCTCTGAAAGCAGGTTTTATTGTTTTAGCCGACAGATACGCTTATACGGCTTTTGCCAGAGATGTTGCAAGAGGTGTTGATCCGCAATGGGTTAGAAATGTATACAATTTTGCGATAAAGCCGGATTTAGCTATTTATTTTGATATTAATCCGCAAGACGCTATGGAAAGGATTTGTTCAAATCGTGCGCCAAAATTTTACGAAGCCGGAATGGATTTAAAATTAAGTAATGACCCTTATGAAAGTTATATAATCTTTCAGGGCAGAGTAATAAATGAATATCAAAAAATGGTAGATGAATTCGGACTGATAAAACTTGATGCTATGGATTCAATACATTCCAAACAGGTAAGGATAAGAGAAATGCTTAAAAGTGTTCTAAATAACAAAGGAGTAAACATATAATGACACAATTCAAAACAAAACATGGATACGAAGGTTTGCTTATTGTTATAGAAGGAACTGACGGGTCAGGAAAATCTACACAGTTACAGCTTTTAAAGAAATCTATTCAGGCACAGTCATACGGCGTCATAATATCCGAGTGGAAAACATCACGTTTGATTGCAAATGTCATTGATGATGCAAAAGAAAGAAATTTACTTAATGCTACAACTTACAGCCTGCTTTATGCAGCGGATTTTGCCGACAGACTTGAAAACACTATTATTCCCGCTCTAAAATCAGGGTTTATTGTGCTTTTAGACAGATATTATTACACTGCTCTTGCACGTGATGTTGTAAGGGGACAGGATATTGAATGGGTAAAAAATCTATATGACTATGCACCTGAACCCGACTTGATTTTTTATCTTGATATGCCTGTAGATGTTCTACTGAAAAGAATTATCGGTACAACAGGCTTAAATTACTATGAAAGCGGTCGGGATATCGGTTTTTCATCAGACTTTTACAAGAGTTTTGAAATATATCAGGACAAATGTCTTGAACAATATGAAAAAATGAAATCTGAATACAATTTCATCAGTATTGACGGCACCAAATCAATAGATGAAATTCATTCTATTATGAATCACGAAGTTCAAAAAATTCTTGATTCAGGCGTGTTATATTAGTATGGAAATATTTGAAAACAGTTATTTACCACTGCATGTTTTTTTGCCATCCCAGCTCAAGTCACTGCAATGGAGATAATCCATATTCTCATTATAAATTACCCATGCAGTACAACCTCTGCCTTCATGCGATGAGGCATCGCGGCAGCTGGTTTCAAAATTATAACCGGAATTTTTTTCTAACGCAGTTCCTGCAGGTATTACGCCACGCTTTGTCATATAAAACGTAAAAACATCTTTTCCCAACGCATTTGGCGGCTTTGTTCCGTTAATATCCACTCTGTAAAAAGCGCACAACTCCTTAACATCACCTGAATATGTACCACAACTGGCAGACTGAACACTTGTTAAAATCGACGAACCATCTGATAAAACAGCTTTTGAATATCTGCCCAATGTCTCGTGACCTGTAAAAGAGCCGCCTTTTAGGGAGTTTGTATAACTGCTCCAACAGCCTTTAGCTTCACTACCGCAATATTTAGCAATATTTAAATATGGTTTTAAATAATACAAAATATTTTTTGTATCATCTGTACCACTCATTTCCAAATTCCATAAATCCGGAGTACCTAACTCCTGAATAGCCATTAAATATGCCTGCTGAATAGTTGAATAATTCTTTTTTAATTTTGTTACAACAACTCTTTCACGATGTTTTTGCACTAAAGACGGCATTGTCATAGCAGCTACAACACCAATTATACCTAATGTTATTAAAACTTCGGCAAGAGTAAAAGCACATTTTTTTTGACGGTAAGACGTTAAGACATTAAGACGATAGGTACGTTTCAATAAATTACTCTTCCCCTCCCTAAGTAAGGGAAGGTATTTATTTTTACGCGGGCTCTGCACGCCGATATCAGCTTGCCTTCCTGACCTCTTGACCTCTGAGCCTCCGGCGAAGCCTAAAGCCCCCCTCCCGAAGCAACCGTAGCCGCTTGAACCGCCACTCGAGTTCTTGCATAAATTTAATAAATTGTTAAATCCTTTCATTCTTTACCCCTCTTAATATTAAGATTAACATAAATTAGTGTATAAATCAATATATTTTGCTTGTATAATATAAGCATGCAAATAGATAAAATAGTGGAATTATTAAAAAAAGCAAATCAGCCTAAAAGTGATTTCGTAGGGCTGATGGACAGCTTTAATGACCCGTATCTGGTTTTAATTGCCTGTATTCTTAGTTTAAGAACCAATGATAAAACAACTTATCCGGCCACATTAAGAATGCTTGAAATCGGAAGAACTCCTGAAGATTTTGCAAAATGCGATGTAAAAAAACTTGAAAAAGCAATTTATCCTGTTGGTTTTTACGCAAATAAAGCAAAACAAATAGTTGAACTATCAAAAGAGCTTGTTGAAAAATACAATTCAAAAGTCCCGAATTCTATTGAGAAGCTCTGTAAATTTAACGGAGTCGGCCGAAAAACAGCCAACTTAACTATATCAAGAGGCTTTAATAAACCCGCAATATGCGTGGATGTCCATGTTCACAGAATTTTTAACCGCATAGGTTATATTCATACAAAAAATCCGGAAGAAACCGAATTTGCACTGCGGGAAAAATTACCTGTTAAATACTGGATTGATATTAACACACTTCTTGTAACTCACGGTCAAAATATCTGCAAACCAATAAAACCAAAATGCAATGAATGTCCGATTAAAGATTATTGTGAAAAATTAATATAATCTCTTAATATATTTTTATAAAATAGCAATAAAATTTTTCTGTTGATTTATTATAGACATAATAAAAAAGGAGAAGGTTATGAAAATAAAACCGCTTATATCACATCTTGCAGAAAATATTCAAACATACAGAGCTAACAGATTTGAAAGACTTGCAAAAAAACATGTCCAAATACATGACAGTTATTCTTTGAAAGATGATACTCTGGCAAAAATATATGAAGCACAAACAACTTTAGGAAATTATGCCAGAAACAATAAGGTAAGAGTCGATATCTACAGCGGAGACCATATTTTAAACGAATTAGCCTCGGGCAGAGAAGAAAAAGCAGCAGCAAACAAACTTTTTGTTACTGTAACAGATTTACCAAAAAAAAACAGACAAAAACAAGCTCTGGTTCCTGATGACACTTCCAAAACCTATTTATATTCAACAAAAAGCTACAGAGTATATGAAACAGAGGATGAAATACAGTTTACGCGTACATACACGAAAGAAAATCATGAAGACTCATTTTTACGAAATTTATACAGAACAATAGGCAAACTAACAAACGATTTAAAAGGTCGCAGAACAAAATAAACTTGATTTAAAAGAACTTTTATGTGAAAATACTGTTAAGATTGTACTTTATTTACCTTTTCTATATATAATACAATCGGGGTTAAAAATAATTACATAGGAGTTCGAGATGAGTGTAACAAATCCTCATAAAATCGATACATCCAAGTTAGATGAAATTATCCGGGCTTATGACGGGAAGAAATCTAACTTGATTGCGATTTTGCAGAAAGTTCAGGAAATTTACCGATATCTTCCTGAAGAAGCAATGATTTATATCGGAACAAAAATCGAGGGATTATCACCTGCTACAGTTTTTGGAGTTGCAACATTTTATGCACAGTTTTCCCTTGAACCTAAAGGGAAATATGAAATAAAAGTATGCGACGGCACAGCCTGCCACGTACGCGGCTCAATGCCTGTTTTAAATGCCATAAGAGCAAAATTGAATATTCCGGCAGGACAGCTTACAAGTGATAACGGGTTATTTTCTCTTGAAACCGTCAGCTGTCTCGGAGCATGCGGTCTTGCTCCGGTTGTGGTAATAAATGACAAAGTATATCCTCAAATGACATCAGATGCTATTACAATTGTGCTTGACACATTGATGAAGGAGGGGAACTAATGGAAAAAACCGCATTAAATATAGATATTAAAGAAGAACAAAAAAAAGCTCAGGAACTTGTTAAATCTCAAGGGCTTCGTGTTCTCGTTTGCGCAGGAACCGGATGCGTTGCAAATGGAGCATTAAAAGTCATTGATAAGTTTAGAGAACTCGGTGCAGACGTTTCTGTCCTCTCTGATTATGACAAAATGACAATTGTCCCTACAGGCTGCCACGGTTTCTGCGAACAGGGCGTACTGGTTGCTATTCCCGACAAACATGTGACTTATGTAAAGGTTAAAGAAAAAGACGTTGAAGAAATTTACGAAAGCCATATAAAAAATAACAAACCGGTTGAACGGCTTCTTTACATTGATCCTAAAACAAAAGAGCATGTTCAGGATGACGAACATATAAACTTTTACGCAAAACAAACAAGAACAGCTCTTGCAAACTGCGGAAACATTAATGCTGAATCTATTGATGAAGCAATTGCCGTAAGAGGTTACGAGGCTTTATCTAAAGTTATAGAAGAAAATAACCCCGACGGCGTTATTGAAACAATAGAAAAATCAGGGCTTAGAGGCAGAGGCGGCGGCGGCTTCCCTACCGGACGCAAATGGAGATTTACAGCTGCCAACAAAGGCGGGAAATCTTATGTTGTTTGCAACGGTGACGAAGGCGATCCGGGAGCTTTTATGGACAGATCGGTTATGGAAGGCGACCCGCATAAACTCCTTGAAGGTATGGCTATTGCAGCATTTGCGATAGGTGCAGACGAAGGATATATTTATGTCAGGGCTGAATATCCGCTTGCAATTACTCGTTTAAGAAAAGCTATAAAAGATGCTGAAGAAAGAAATTATCTCGGTAAAAACATAATGGGAAGTAATTTCTCATTTGAAATACACATTAAAGAAGGAGCAGGAGCTTTTGTCTGCGGAGAAGAAACAGCTCTTATGGCATCAATTGAAGGCGAAAGAGGAATGCCAAGACCTAAACCGCCATTTCCTGCAAATAAAGGTTTGTTTGGCAGGCCGACCTTAATAAATAACGTTGAAACTCTTGCAAATGTTCCTTTAATTATTCTCAACGGAGCAGACTGGTTTGCATCTATGGGAACAGAAACTTCTAAAGGGACAAAAACATTTGCACTTACAGGAGAGGTTAATAATACCGGCCTTATTGAAGTTCCAATGGGTACAACTTTAAGAGAAATCGTTTTTGACATCGGGGGCGGAATGAGGGATGGCAAAAAATTCAAAGCAGTCCAAATAGGAGGCCCTTCCGGCGGATGTTTAACAGAAGAACATCTTGATATTCCGATGGACTATGACAATCTTATAAAAGCCGGTGCCATGGTCGGTTCAGGCGGTCTTGTAGTTATGAGCGATAAAACATGTATAGTTGAAGTTGCAAGATTTTTCATGAACTTTACCCAGCACGAAAGCTGCGGTAAATGTGTTCCATGCCGTGAAGGTACAAAAAATATGCTGAAAATTTTGGAAAAAATTGTTGCAGGTAAGGGCGAAATGAAAGATCTTGATACACTGGAAGAACTTGCTCTCGCCGTAAAAGACGGTTCTTTATGCGGGCTCGGAAAAACTGCCCCGAACCCGGTACTTTCAACTCTTAAATACTTCAAGGACGAATATATTGCGCACATAAAAGATAAAAAATGCCCTGCAGGTGTTTGTACTGCTATGAAAAAGCTTGTTATTAAAGAATCCGCCTGCAGAGGATGTACAAAGTGTGCAAGAATATGCCCTGTAGGCGCAATCGAGGGTACTATTAAGCATCCGCATCACATTAATCAGGAAAAATGTATTAAATGTGAGGCTTGTATGCAAAACTGCCCGTTCAAAGCAATTGTATTAGAATAGAAGATCAGAAGTCAGGAAGGCAAGAAGGTAAGCCATTTAATGATAATAGCCTGACCTCTTGACATCTGAGCTTCCGGGCTTCCAATATAAGGAATAACAAAATGACAGATAAAAAAACATTATTTATAGACGGAAGAGAAGTCGAATTTACAGACGAGCCAAATCTGCTTGAAGTTATAAGAAAAGCAGGTATGAATGTTCCGACCTTCTGCTACCGTCCGGACTTAACATCTTTCGGCGCATGCAGAATGTGCGTTGTAGAAATTGAAGGCAGAGGTATTCAATCATCCTGTACAATGCCGCCCGAGGCCGGATTAAAAATTCATCTTAATACAGAAAGAACAAGAAGAATCAGAAAAACAGTTCTGGAACTTCTTCTTGCAAATCATGACAAAAACTGCTTGACCTGTGAAAAATCAGGGAATTGTGAATTACAACAATACGCAGAAGAATACGGCATCAGAAACATACGCTACCCTGACAAAGAACTTGATGAATATCAGCTTATTGATGCTTCCAGTCCTTCAATTGTCAGAGATCCCAATAAATGTATATTGTGCGGAGCATGTGTAAGAGCCTGCAGTGAATTTCAGGGACACGCAGTACTAGGTTTTGCAAACAGAGGCTCAAAAACAGTTGTACAGCCAATGAACGGCAGACCTTTAGGGCAGGTAGACTGCGTAAATTGCGGTCAATGCGCTGCTGTTTGCCCGACGGGAGCGTTAACAATTAAATCCGATGTAGAACAGGTCTGGAATGAAATTACCAACCCTGATAAAACAGTTGTTGTTCAGATGGCTCCAGCAACACGTGTTGCAATTGGCGAAATGTTCGGACTTGCCCCAGGAGTTAATTCCATAGGCAAAATGAATGCAGCATTGAGAAAAATAGGGTTTAATTTAGTATTTGATACCAATTTTGGTGCTGATTTGACTATAATGGAAGAAGCAACAGAGTTTCTTGAAAGATTAAAATCAGGAGAAAATTTACCGTTATTCACATCCTGCTGTCCCGCATGGGTAAAATATCTTGAAGAACAGCATCCTGATATGCTCAAACATCTGTCAAGCTGTAAATCACCAATGTCAATGCTATCGCCGGTTTTGACAGAGCTTGTTCCGAAACACTTTAATATTGAACGCGAAAATCTTGTTGTTGTCGGGATTATGCCCTGTACTGCAAAGAAATACGAATGCAAACGTTCAGAACTTTCTCATAACGGTCGTCCTGACACCGATTATGTATTAACAACGCAGGAACTTGGCAGAATGATAAAAGAAGCAGGTATAAATTTTGAAAAACTTGAACCTGAAGACCATGATTCTCCTTTCGGGGAATACACAGGTGCGGGAACAATTTTTGGTGCATCCGGCGGTGTTGCTGAAGCCGCAGTAAGAACAGCCTACGAATATGCTACCGGAGAAGTTCTTAAAGACGTCGATATTAAACAAATGCGAGGAACTTCAAACAGATGCAAAGATATTGAACTTGATTTAAAAGGAACAAAACTTGTTGTGAGAGTTGTTTCCACACTGAAAGAAGCTGAAAAATCTTTGAGAGAAATCAAAGAAGGAAAAGCTCAGTTCCAGATGCTTGAAGTTATGGCTTGCCCCGGCGGTTGTATCAACGGCGGCGGACAGCCTAGAAGCTGTGATAATTCGAAAATAAAAGAAGAACGTGCAGAAGGGCTTTATAAAGAAGATTCTGAAATGCCGTTAAGAAAATCACATATGAACCCTTCAATTCAAAAGCTTTATCAGGAATATCTTGAACATCCGAATTCACACAAAGCCCATGAAATACTGCATACAGTTTACTCAAACAGATTTGCAGGGTCATATAAAGATATATAATAATCTCATAACCAAACAAAAACTCCGAACTTTAAGTTCGGAGTTTTTGTTTGGTTATGAATAAATAACTGCTATTTCACAGCTTTTTTAACGGCATCAGTGATATCTGTTCCGCCATAAAGTACAACACCTTTCGCAAGAACTAAATCATAACCGCCGGTTTTTGCCTGTTCAGTTATTTTTGATGAAATTGTATTATCAATAGTTTTTAATTTTGATGCATAATTTTTATCCATTGCAACTTTTTTACTGTTCAACTCTTTATTATATTTTTCTTCAAGAGCCTGTTTTTTCTTTACATCAGTTGTTGCCGCAACGTCTTTTCTTGCCTTTTCAACAAAAGCTACAAGTTCTTTCGCCTTAGCTTCCTGCTCTTTCTTTAAAGCTTTTACCTGAGAAGATGCCGCTACAACCTGCGGGACATCAACTACAGCTATTTTAGAAGGGACATCAGACATTGCAAAGTTATTTACAGAAATTCCAATTACAAAAGCACTAAGCGCTACCGCAAAAAATTTAAGTTTGTTGTTCATATTTTCTCCCTTGTACACTACCTATACTATTTTTTGTAAATATTGATACATATAAAGATTGATATTTTTATTAACAACTTTACAAGCACAGCAATATTATATATAATAATAGCAGGTTAAAATAGATTTTGTTAAAAGATTAATTTTTGTTAACATATTGTAATAAAAATTAAGAAATTATTAGTTATTTCGGCACCTAACGCAAAAAATTTTTTGACCGGATTTAAATATATATATTTTAAATTTTTAAAGGTGAATAATAAATGAAAAAGATTAGTTCGAGAAGAAATATTTTAAGTGCAGTAATGTGTGTCGCTATTGTGCTGTCTGCATCAAATCTTGCAAAAGCTGATGCTTTTGGTGGAACGACAATTACCCCTTCTGTAATTCAGGAAGCCGGAATGCAGGGCGGTATGAATCAAATGCATGATACAAACTATCTCAAAGAGCGATATCAGGATAATTATAGAAATGAAGATTATCAATATTATCAAAGAAAAAAAGAACTAGAAGAAAATCCCGGCAGCAAAGAAAATCAAGTCATTCAAAACTACAATGGCGGTTCTATGCAGCAGGCAACTGTTGAAGAATTAAATACAAAAGGAGTATTTGTAAATTCAGTTGAAGTTGCACCTTCTGAAATTTTGACAAAAGAAGAAATAAATAAACTTGTTCAGCCAATAGTAGGCAAAAATGTATTTATAGAAGATATTCAAAAGGTAATTGACAGCATAAATAACCTTTATGCGGAAAAAGGTTTTGTGACTGCAAGAGCCTTTTTACCAGAACAAACGGTTGAAAACGGGAATATCTATATCGCCTTAACAGAAAGCCGTATCGGAAGCATTACGGTACAGGAAAACAGATGGACAAAAGACAAATACATCACAGACAGATTACCTCAGAAAGAAGGCGACCTGTTTGATATTGTAGAATTGGAAAAAGATATTCTTGATTTCAACAGATACAACGAAGGTGTAAAATTAACCGCAAACTTAAAAGCTGGTCAAAAGCCCGGAACAACAGACGTTGAAGTTGTCGCAGATGAAACATTTCCGTTCCACGTAATGGGGATATTTGACAACGCCGGCCGTTACAATACAGGGAGTCTTAGAGGCGGGGCTATGATTTATGCCGACAGCTTATTCGGCAGACGTGACAGAGTGTCTTTAGGTTCATATTTTTCTAAAGGCGCACAGAGCCCGTTCTTTGATTATAACATTCCCGTAAATAAACATGACGGACGTGTCGGTTTCATGTTCTCCTCTACATTTGCCGATATTAAATACGGACCTTACAGAGATTGGGGATTAGGCAGTAATGCATATCAATATTCATTGTACTACTCCCAGCCGATTATTAGAAAACCAGGATTAGAATTAAAAGCATACGGTGCATTAAACTACAAAAGAGCAAGAACATTTTCTGATTTCGTTTTCCAGGGATACGGCGACATATTGAAAAACGTTGATAACGTTACATCAGCAGAAGTTGCTTTGATGTTAAGAAAAGATACTAAATACGGTATCTGGTACTTAAATCAGGATGCATATTATTCATTCCCGATATTCAACAGCGATAGGGATAACAACTACTTTAAATACAGCGGCAGCGTTGTAAGATTACATGATTTTTCACATGGCGTTATCGGTCAATTAAGAGCTAATTACCAGATTGTACCCGGCGACAAACAAATTCCTTACCTTGATCAGATGCAGACCGGTGGTTTGGCAACAGTCAGAGGTTATTCAGAAGGTTTGATGATTGGTAAAAACGGCTACTTTATCAGTGGTGAACTTATGTTCCCGATTATGCCGAGAGAAATCACAAGCCCGAGAACTGGACAAAAAATACCTTTCTTAGGCAAGTACGTTAAAGGTGCAGTTTTTGCAGATACAGCAGGTATTTTCCCTGCAGCATCCGAAGACTATATGCAGGGCAGTTATTTTGCAGCATCACTCGGTATGGGCTTAAGAGTACAGCTCCCTGCAGACCTGAGTGCAAGATTATACTGGGGCTTCCCTCTAATCCGCAACTACAATGAACCTTACAGCAAAATGGGACGTTTCCACTTTGAATTAACACTTGCACCTAATATTGACGCACTGCTTGCATCAAGAAGTACGGCAGCTGCCCCAAAAACTCAGTTCCAGAAAAATGTTGAAGCCGAATACATTAATAACTATGATGACATAAGACACTACGACTACTTCTATGACGGCGGCGGCGGATCATTATAAAAAATATTGAATATTATAAATTATGCGGTAACATAAAGTTACCGCATTTTTAATAAAGAGGGGAAAAGTGGCAAAAGGAATATTTATAACAGCAACAGACACAGATGTAGGTAAAACTTACATCTCAGCACTTATCGTAAAAAAGATGAGAGAACTCGGATATAATTGCGGATACTTTAAACCGGCTCTCAGCGGTGCAGAAATTGTAAACGGCAAAATTATCCCGGGCGATTGTGCCTATGTTCTAAAGCAGTCAGGAATAAACCTTAATCCTGAGAATTACGTATCTTACATATTTAAAGAAGCCGTATCACCTCACCTTGCATCAGAAATTGAAAATAATCCGATAAAAATTGAAAAAATAAAAACCGATTTTGAAAGGATTAAAAAAGAATTTGATTATGTAGTTGTCGAAGGTGCCGGCGGAATTTGCTGTCCGTTTAATCTCAGAGAAGATAAGCTTATGCTTCCTGATATAATAAAAGCACTGGATTTAGATATTATTATTGTCTCAGATGCAGAACTCGGAACAATTAATTCAACAATATTAACTGTTGAATACGCAAAACAGCAGCAAATAAACATAAAAGGAATAATACTCAACAGATATGATGAAAACAATTTTATGCAAAAAGATAACAAAAAACAGATTGAAAACCTAACAGGGATTAAGGTCATTTCAACCGTATCAAAAAACGATAATGAAATTAATGATTTGTCAAAACTTTTTAAAGAGGTATAGATGTGGAAAATTTAGCTGAAAAAGATTTGAAATATATATGGCACCCGTGCTCACAGATGAAGGATTACGAAACACTTCCGCCCATTGTAATTGACAGGGGAGAAGGGGTTTATTTATATGACATTAACGGAAAAAAATACTATGATGTAATAAGTTCATGGTGGTGTAATCTTCTGGGGCACTGTAATCCGCATATAAGTTCCGCGCTAAAAACACAGGCAGACAAACTTGAACATGTTATATTCGCAAACTTTACACACGAACAGGCAATAAGACTTTGCGAAAGGCTGACAAAACTTTTACCGGAAGGGCTTTGCAAATTCAATTTTACGGACAACGGATCATCTGCTATTGAAGCTTCCATGAAAGTAAGTTTTCAATACCATCAGCAAACAGGCAGCCGGCAAAAAACGAAATTTATGGCACTAACAGAAGCCTATCACGGAGAAACTATAGGAGCTTTATCTGCAGGCGATTGTGATTTATACACGAAATTATATAAACCTATTTTACTGGATATTGTAAGAGTTCAGGGACCGGACTGTTTCAGGTGCCCTTACGGGAAAAAACGTGAGAATTGCAGTTGTGAATGCTTTGAGCATGCTGAAAAGACTTTTGCCGCACACGGGGAAGAAACCGCTGCAATACTTGTCGAGCCTCTATTACAAGGGTCTGCCGGAATGAAAATTTATCCACCGCTATATCTAAAAAAACTTCGTGCTCTTTGCGATAAGTATAATGTTCACCTGATTGCAGATGAAATTGCTACAGGCTTCGGCAGGACAGGTAAAATGTTTGCTTTTGATCATGCCGGAGTTTCTCCGGATATAATGTGTCTTTCTAAAGGGCTTACAGGCGGTTACATGCCGATGGCATTATTTGTCACAACACAAAAAATATATGATGCTTTTTATGACGACTACAATACGGGTAAGGCCTTTATGCACAGCCACACATACAGCGGAAATCCTTTAGCCTGTTCATGCGCGAATGCAGTTCTTGATATACTGGAAGATGGAACGGTACTAGAAAAAGCACAGGAAAATGCTCTTTACTTCAATAAAATAATAAAAGAAAAGTTCCTTTCACATCCCAATGTCGGAGAAGTTCGCCATATAGGTTTAATAAACGCTATAGAACTTGTGGAGGACAGGCAAAGTAAAAAGCCTTTTGATGGTAATTTAAGGATAGGTTACCAAATTTACAAAAAGGCTTTGATGGAGGGAGTTATTTTAAGACCTTTAGGCAATGTAATATACTTTAATCCGCCTCTAATAATTACTAAGAGCGATATGGATTATGTTACTGATATTGCCCGTAAATGTCTTTATGAAATTTTGCCCGCAAAAAACTAACGCGTTATGTAAATAACGTATTAACTACACTTTTTAAATCCGACACCTACACCTCTGGCAAAATCTTTGACGAAAAAAGGAACTCTCAATCAAACACTTCGTCTTAAATTTTAAAAGGATTTATCCTTCTGTTGTTAATTCTTCCCAGATACTTGGTACTACGATTAACGCAGTATAAACAATAAACCCGAAGAGAATTAAATTAATAGCTTCCATGATATAACTCCTATCTGTTAGCTTTAGCGAACCGAAACGACATATATAATTCGCTACACTTATATTATTCCCATGCTCATTAGGAAATTAACATTTTTATTATAATATAAAAAGAGGAATTTATGAAAAAGAAAATAGAAAAATTATTTAATAATCTTTGCTGTTCCCAGTGCAAAAACAGTTTTGATGAGGATTCAGTTATAATCAAAAGAGAAGAAGAAGGATTAATGGTTATAAGCCTTCAATGCAAACACTGCGGGAAAAACTTCGGTGTTGCATTTGTCGGGTTTACCGATATAGACATAAAAGATTATGAACCCTTAGAAGTTCAGGAAGGTCCTGAACCTATAAATTATGATGATGTAATTGACGCACACAGATTTATTCAGAGTCTTGAGGCTGATTGGCAAAAACACCTGCCAAAATAATATTTACCACTTATATTCATCTGTTATTTCCCAGCCGTCAAGCATCATAATAGCAGCACAAAATACTCCGTCACGTTGACAGGAGCGTGTTTCACCATCCAGTAGATAATCTTTATCAGCCTTAACAAAAGCTTCAGACATACCAGAAATTTGCCCTACCCCGTAAGGAACAACCCCTTCATTTTCATAAGAAAAAATAAATAAATCTCTCCCCCATATATTAGGTCCTCTTAATCCGTTTATATCAACAACTAAAAGGCTTGTTAAACCATTATTATGAACAAACAGCAAATTTCCGTTTTCAATAACAAATTTTTTTACATCCCGATGCAAAATTGCCGCATAATCATCGCAATTACGTTTGTCTGATTTACAAAAGGCATGATAATCCGGAGGGAAAGAGGACGAATCATACTCCTTTATTACCTTATAATAAGGTTTGATATATTGTTGGTAATATACCTCATTAGAAACCGAAGTATCCCAATTTGAAACAGAACCGTTATCAATTTCAGACATTTTCGTTCCCTGCTGAAGAATAGAATATATCTGTTTTACTTTAACAGCCGTTTGCTTTTTCTGATAATTTACAAACACAGAAGGTATTGTCATTGCAGCAACAACTCCGATTATGCCAAGAGTGATTAAAACTTCTGCCAAAGTGAACGCAGCTTTTTTCTTAAGACTATAAGACGTTAAGAC
>CALUUR010000032.1 GCA_944324015.1 Candidatus Gastranaerophilales bacterium | reverse complement strand
AACGCCCTTAAATTATATCCGAAAAATATTTATATATTGCGCTGGAAAGCTAGCTATTATCTAGATATAGAAGATTATGACAATGCAATATTAATGTATACAGAAATTTTGGAAATTGACCCGAATGACAAAGTTTCAAAAGAATCACTGATATACTGCGCAAAGATGAGATATCCCCAAATAGTTCCTCAAAAAAATTATAACCATAATAAAAATATGCACCACTCTCCTGATTTGCTTAAAAAAGTTCCGGTAGGTCTTCTGATAACAATAAAAATCATTATACTTGCAATTGTGATTTACTTTTGCTGCCCGAGCTTAATCTTTACTCACAATGATAACAAAATTTTAAAAATTAAATATACTTCGGGGTTTCAATCAATAACAGTTAATCCTCTGAGCGAATATGATTATTTAACAAAAAAACAAATATTTGATATAAGGAAAGAACATGTAAAAAATTCCCTTTTCGCAAAAGAAAATTATGAGCCTGACAACTCTGTTTTCGGCTCTATAGTGGATAACAAACCGTGGTGGGGAACAATTACCTGCAACCAGTTAGATTATAAAGGCGATTATCATGAAAGAATTGAAGGGCCGTCAAAAGTAAGCGCCCAAATGAACAATCCAAACGCTCTTGTAGGTTTGAGTCTTCCGTTTATTCCATGGGAATATGATTATAATCAGGAATTCTGCACATCTGATTATGGCAGATTTTTACCTGTATCAATTCAATATGACAAAAAAGATAATCTGATAGTTTCTAAATATAAACTTACAAAAAGATTTCTCAAATATCGTTCAAGTGTAAACGGAAAAATGACCAGATATCCGATTCAATTATCAGGGCTGAATGCTCGGGATTTCGGTTATGACTACGTTTATATATATGATTCAAAAAATATAACCATGTTTGAACAAAATAATAATATAACCGAAGGGATAAGAAATTTTACCGATTACATTCATCTTGGCGGAAGCTGTAAATATAAAGACGGTTGCAACAATATTTCTCCTATGCAATATGACAAAATATTTACCGTTTACAAACTTCCGGCAGAGATTAATCTGAAACTTTGGAAGAAACGACCGGCAAACCAATATATAAAAGCCGATATGTATTACAGAATAATATTGAATGAATAAAAAACAGCCCATCTTATAAAAGACGGGCTGTCAGTTTTTTTGTTGTGATTAGTCAAAAACGTAATCAATAATAGCAGCTTCTCTTGCACGTTTGATTGCTTTAGCTACCATTCTCTGATGTTTTGCACAGTTGCCTGTAATTCTGCGCGGAATAATTTTTCCGGCTTCAGTCAGGTATCTTTTCAACTTTGCAGCATCTTTGTAGTCGATTGCTTCAACTTTGTCTCCGCAAAGACCGCAATTTTTACGTTTTTTCTTTTCATCGTTGTTTTGTCTTGCCATTTTTCTTATTTAGCCTTTCTAGCCATTTTTTAATTGTACTATATTATATTAAAATGCATAATCGTAAGCTACATTGGGTGGAACGACTCGCTCTTTCTTTAATTTAGACTGTACGAATTTATACAACACCTAGTGTGACGGGTGGAGCGGCTACGCTCCTTCTTTAGTTTAGACTGTACAAATTTATACAACATCTGATGTGGTGGATGGAACGGCTACGTTCCTAGAACGGAATTTCGTCCTCGTTAATAAGCTCGTTTGAAATATCATCAGATTCAAACTTGACGATTTCTTCCGTCCCGAAATTAGAATTTGAAACAGTGCTTTCACCTAATTTTTCAATTGTGTTTGCATCAATTTCATAAATTCTTCTTTCCGCACCGTCATCTGTTTTGGCTGTTGCTGTTTGAAGTCTGCCCTCAACAAGAACTCTTTCTCCTTTATTTAAAGATGAAACAATCTCATCAAGTGCATTCCTTTTGGAAAGAACTCTAATCAGAGTTTCTTCTCTTTCGCCTATGTTGATAACAAATGCAGACACCGCCACGTTATTTTGAGTAAAACGTTTTTCCGGTGTTCTGTATACTGTTCCTGTAACTACTGCTTTTGCTAAACTCATTTTTACTTCTTTCTGATTTATACAGAAGCTTTAGAAGCTTCTAAAAACATTGTTCTTAAAATATTGTCGCTTAATCTCAACTGACGTCTGAATTCTGCAACTTTATCAGCAGGAAGGCTGATTAATGAAGTTACAAAAAAACCATCTCTGAAATTTTGAATATCGTAAGCAAGTTTTTTTCTGCCTGATTTGTCTGTAGATTCAACTTTACCGCCTGCTTCTGTTACAAATGCGTTAAGTCTTTCAAGAGCTTTATCTACTTCTTCTGCATCTAAATTTGGTTTAAATACAGTTAATAATTCATAAGTTTTCATTACTATTCTCCTTCGTTTTTAGTGTATGAGATAATAATATCATGGAAATATAATATTTTACAATACATAGTCTGCAAAAAAGCTGTAATTTGCAGAACCTATCAGATAGATATCCTGATTTGTATCTTCCTTAGACCCTTGCCATTCCACGAATACAGGGCCGCCCAACAGGTTTACCTTAACTTTATTTTCTGTTAAGTTATTTAAAACACATGCAACAACACTTGCGCATGCACCTGTACCGCAGGCCAATGTAATTCCGCAGCCGCGTTCATAAACCCGCATATCAACTTCCATCCGTGATTTTATTTTAACAAACTCTGTATTTGTTTTTTCGGGGAAATATTCGTGTTTTTCTATCTCAGGACCATATTTCAGAGCAAGCTCCATCGGGTCATCTTCCGTAATAATTACGCAATGCGGATTTCCCATTGAAACAGGAGTAATATCAAATTCTCTGTCTATAACATTAATCTTTCTCTCACCCCAGAACGGAATTTTTTTATCTTCAAGAATTGGTTTGCCCATATTAACTTTTATAAGCCCGTTTTCCAAAAGTTCGGGTTTAATAATTCCTGCAAGAGTTTGAACGCTAAATGATTTTTTATCTACAAGGCCGTTGTCATAAGCATATTTTGCAAAACATCTCATCCCGTTTCCGCACATCTGGGCTGTTGAACCGTCAGAGTTATAAAAATACCAGCCGATATCAGCTGTAATATCTGTAGGATTGAGAATAGGAATAATCATTCCGTCAGCACCGACTCCGAAATGTCTGTCGCAAATCTTCTTTGCAAGTTCATCCATTTTCATTCCGGTTTTTTCGTATTCCGGGTAATCAATAATTACAAAGTCATTACCGCATCCATGCATTTTTGTTAGTTTTATTGTTTTCATTTTAATCTCCTGTAATAATTATATACTAAAAAGCAAATTTTTTATTTAGCGGTTTTAATTTTGTTATGAATACAATCAAAATGGTTAAACCCTTAATTACCTCCATTGCAAAAAATGATACAAGAAAACTCTGCTCGTTCAGTATACCTGAAAATAAGGCAGGAGAACTTTTTGTTAAAGTTAAAGAGGCAGAAAACGGGTACGGATATAAATTTATAACAGAGCTTAAAAACAAATATAATAAACTTTTAGGATACGAAGAATTTTCTTTTTTTGATACGTCAAACTATATAACCGGATTATATATAAATGTTAATGAGGAATACAGACGAAAAAATTATTTTTTTGGTGAAATTTTACGGCTCACAAGTATCATTGAAATGCTTGAAAACAAAATCAAAAATTTTAAAATAACATCAAAAGATTCTGCAATTTATTTTCATTCAAAATATAAATTTGAACCGGCGGTTACTTCATTTGAAGATCGAAAAAAACTGCTCCAAACCATAGTAAATGACAGGTCAAACGGGTTTGAAGATTTATCTTTAACTGCACAAAGACTTAATAAATACTTTCAGAATAGAATATCTTGGCAAAGTCAACAAGAATTTCAAAAACAGACAAACAAACTTTTACAAGAATATATAAAAAGGGCTCTGGATAAAAAAGAAATAGATAAGCATTCATTTAAATGGACAATGGATATGTGTCTTACTGAAGAAAATGTAAGAAAAAACAGAGATTTCTTTAACGGTTTGTTTAAAAAACATGGAATAGACTACACAATTTAGCTGCAAAGAAAAATTAAGATTAACACTTTTTCGAGACAAAAAAAAAGACTGTCATGATATAATAAAAAAAACCAGGAGTTAATGATGTCAGCAATTATACTTTTTTGTTCAGTAGTAATATTGTCTTGCATAGTAACAAACAAATTTTCAAACAAACTGGGAATGCCTGCTCTTGTTTTCTTCATGCTTTTAGGAGTTTTATTCGGATCAGATGGGATTTTAAAACTATCATTTGATGATTATGAGCTGACTTCAAAACTTTGTTCAATCGGACTGCTTTTTATAATATTTTATGGAGGTTTTTGTACAAAAAAATCTGATGACAAAAAAGTTACAATTCAGGCAATATTGCTGTCCTCTCTCGGGACTGTTCTTACTGCGATATTTACCGCAGCTTTTTGTTATATCGGACTTAAAATTCCGTTCGCAGAAAGTTTTCTAATCGGGGCGATTATAAGCTCTACAGATGCTGCATCAGTTTTTTCAATCCTTCGGTCAAAAAGACTCAATCTAAAATATAACACTGCCCCCATATTAGAAATGGAAAGCGGAAGCAACGACCCTTTTGCCTATATGCTGACAATGTTCGGACTTGTGCTTTTAAAAGGAGGCAGTATTGCAGTATTAACACCAATGCTATTTCTACAGCTGGTGTTCGGAATATTATTTGGAATAATAATTGCATATGCGGCAATATTTATATTTAAAAAGACAAGGCTTCTGGCAGAAGGAACAGACACTATTTTTATGGTTGCAATCGCACTTGCATCATTTTCCATTCCGGATTTACTTGGCGGTAACGGATATTTAAGTGTATATATTACAGGTATTATTCTGGGAAACAGCGAAATCAGAAATAAGATTAATCTTATCTACTTTTTCGATGGAATAACCGCATTGTCACAGGTTATAATATTTTTCTTAATAGGTTTTCTGTCATTCCCGCATAAAATCCCTGAAATACTTGTACCCGCAGTATTAATAACAATTTTTCTCTCTTTCATTGCCCGTCCTCTTGCTGTTTCAGCAATTATGCTGCCGTTCAAGGCCCCATGGAACCAAATATCATTTATTTCCTGGGCCGGTTTACGCGGTGCTGCATCAATCGTTTTCGCGATTATGGCTGTTGCTGAAAGCTCAAGCCTGAAATATGACCTGTTTCATATAGTTTTTGTTGTAGCTCTGTTATCGGTCGCGATTCAGGGTTCAATGCTGCCTGTAATAGCCAAACGAGATTCAATGATAGATAGATTTTCCGACGTTAGAAAAACATTTAATGATTATCAACAGGAATCAGCAATAGCCCTGAATAAAATTGTAATAGAAGAATCACATCCCTGGAGCGGATGTATGCTGAAAGATATAAATTTAAGCGATAACACTCTTATACTCGTTATAAACAGAAATAATAAAAAAATTGTTCCGAAAGGAAGTACCAGATTATTGGCGGGAGATGAAGTTTTGCTGGGAACAACAGTTGTAAAGGCCCAAAACGATATTAGACTCTGCGAAACAGTTATAGATGAAGGCCATGAATGGGCAAACAGAAAAATTAATTCAATTAAATGTCCTGATAATTTTCTTATAGCTTTGATAAAAAGAAATAATGAATCATTAGTTCCTAACGGAGATACGGAATTGAAACCCGGAGATACGTTAGTATTTTATGAAACCTAAAAAATTACCATTGGAGATTTTTTGAACCGGTTCTCAAACATCCGTAATAATATCCGCAAAATCCCGCCTGCTCCATATATTTTCCGACCTGTTCAATATCATATTCAACTCTGAACAATTCAAATTCACCGTTATCATATACTGCAAAAGCCGAACGATTATCATTATCTCTCGGCTGACCTACAGAACCGGGATTACAATATATTTTGTTATGAAATTTATCTATTCTTTGAACATGCGTATGCCCTGATACAAAAATATTGCCTTCAATTTTTTCAAAATAATGTTCATCAGGATTTAAGTATTCATCAATCGGATTTATCCATCCGCCATGAACCATAGAAATTCCATTTTCAAATCTAACTGCCGGAAAAGTTCTTATCCATTCTTTATTTTCATTTGTAATTACTTTTCTTTGATAAACCATGCAGTCATTGGCACTTTTTGAGCGGGGACAAAAACTTCCTGATGCCATATACCAGTCATGATTTCCCATAACACATTTTACATTACGTTTTCTTAACTCGTCGCAACATTCATTTATTCTTGAATAATATCCTGAAACATCTCCAAGGCAATAAATTTCTTTGATTTTTAATTCATCAATTTTAGAAAGAACAGCCTGTAAAGCAGTATAATTCCCGTGAATATCAGATATTATGGCTATCATAAAAAATATAATCCTCTGTATACCTTATAGCTTTTCCATGTTTTATTTCCGGCTGAATAATTTCCTTATCAAAAAGAAAATATTCAACACTCATTTTGCTTTCATTATAACCGAAGGCTTTACGAATAGAACTTGAGGAAGAAATTCTCGGGTTAATTTCAAGAAGTTTCCATTCCCCGTTTTCTTTCCTAAATTGAAAATTAGTCGGTCCGACAGGCTTAAATATAGAGGCAATATTTTCTATGGCATCTTTTATTCCGGCAGGAAAAACAACTTCAGCCTTTTCGGTAAATCCATCTTTTGATAACTTACGTTTTAATGTCATAAATGCCTTCATATTACTCTGTTTATCAAAAAATGCACTTGCTGTATATTCTTCATCATTACTGCCAACAATCGGCTGCAGCATAAGTGTGTTGCCAATTTTATCTTTGTATAAATTAAAAGTTTCTTTATCTTCAACTTTAACAAGACCTTTTGAACCAAATCCGCAGCGCGGTTTCAACAAAAACGGTGTTTTAAATCTTCCAAAATCCGGTTCCAAAGTTGTGTCTATTGCATAAGGACAGTCATGTTCTTTTAATTTTTGATAAAAATTCCATTTATCCAAACAAAGTTCAATTAAATCATAATTATTTAATAACGGAAAAACATTCAATTTTTCAAAGAATTTTCTGTTCTTATTCCATAATGACATATCAAGCTCGATACCAGGAATAACCATATCAATATTATATTTTTTTATAATTTTTTCCAGCCAATCAAAATATTTTTCGTCATCAGTTCTCAAAGCAATTTCAAAAATATCGCAAAAGGCAGGCGCAATTGAATCATCATAAATAGTTGTACCGATTAAACTCAGATTTTTTAATTCTCTTAACGATTTTAAAACACCATAACCCACAATACCTGATGCGCCTGAAACAAGAATTGTTCTTTTTCTATCAGTCAAAATTACACTCCTTTTTTACTAATTCCATCTCAGTATCGGATAAAAGCGGCACCTGTTTATCTATAAGGCAGCCCGGTTCCGGATAATTAGTCATTTCAACAGGCAGACAAACCTCGATTAAAGTTGGATGTTTGCTGCTTATGAAATCTTTTACAAGTTTATATTCATTCTGTGATGAAACTTTTAAATACGGTATTTTATAAGCTTTTGAAATTGCCTCAAAATCCGGCACACTATAACCATCCACAGATATAAAGGTATTATTGTCATACATATTTTCCTGCAGACGTCTTATCATACCGAGACAATTGTTATTTAAAATAATCACATTTACAGGTAAATTATCTCTTTTTAATGTGTGCAGTTCCTGAATATTCATCTGAATTCCGCCGTCACCGTTTATTGACACAATACAGGTATCTTTTTTTGCATACGCAGCACCTATAGCTGCAGGCAGAGAAAACCCCATTGAACCGTACCCGGCAGAATTTATTAAACGTCTTTCATCAGAAAGTTTCAAGGATTGCGCAGTGCACATCTGATTTTGACCGACATCCGCACATATAATCGCATCATCAGGCAGATAATCGGAGATTACATGTAAAAAATTATTTGCAATTAATTCCTTTTTAGAAAGGTCATATGACGGATAACGTTTTTCCCAGATAGATATTACATTTAGCCACCTTGAAAAATCCATACCCTTAAAATCTCTTTCGGACAATTTTTCAAGGAAGTTTTCAACACTGTTATATATACTAATTGTTTCTGGAAGTTTTCTTCCCAATTCAATTTTATCAATATCAACACGCACAACTTTACATCCGTCAGCAAATTTTGACAGATATCCGCCTAACTGTCGTTCATCAAGCCTTGACCCGAGAACAAAAACACAATCAGCATTTGCAAGTGCCAAATTTGCATATCTGTTTCCGTAATGCCCTATAAAACCTTTAAAACATTCATGATTATGCGATAAAGTATCAAGTCCGCATAATGATGCAACAACAGGAATTTTTACTTTATCCAGCAAGTGTTTTAAGTATTTACGCGCTTTTGAACTTCTTGTCCCGCCGCCAAGAAGTATAACCGGTTTTTGGGAATTTTTTAAAAGAGTTAATGCATCATCAGTGTTAAAGTCATCATAATTCGTTTCAGGCGGTTCAAATGATTTTAAATTGGTAGTATCAATTTCCTCTCTTGCGATATTATACGGAATATCCACAAGAACAGGACCTTTTCTGCCTTCATTTGCAATATAAAAGGCTTTTTCAAGTTCATATTTAATATCTTTTGCATTTTCAATTTTAACAGCATATTTTGTAATATCCGATACAAGATGCACCATATCAATTTCTTCAAAAGTATTCTGCCTTAGGCGTTTATCCTTGCGGGTTGCAAGCGAATGTGCGCTTCCAACAATAAAAACACAGGGATTTGAATCAAAATAAGCCTCCGCAATACCAGCAACAAGATTTAAAGAGCTCGGTGCACCCGAGGATGTTGCAACGGCAGGCTGTTCTTTTATCACTGAATAAGCATTCACTGCAAAAGCAGACGCCTGTTCATGATAATTAAGTATAAATTTTATCCCGCCGTTTTTATGTAAAGCATCAACAATATCCTGATTATATCCTCCTATATAACCAAAAATATGTGTAACATTATGCTCATTTAAGAGCTTTACAATATATTCACAAACTTTCATATACTCTTTCAAATTATTCTGATACTAACTCGGCATAACCAAAACCCGTTTTGCCAAAAGCATTTCCATTATACAACATATAATATTTATTGGCAACTTTTGTTACAGAAGCATATTCAAGCATTTCGCTGTCCCAGCCCGAATCTGATGTTGTAAAGCTAAATTTATCGGGTCTTCTTTCCCATTCCAAACCATCTTTTGACTCTGCATAACCTATCATATAATGGTTTCCGTCTTTTGTTCTGTAATCTTCAATACCTCTTGTTGAAAACCACATTTTATAAATCCCGTCATCAATAATTACCCATGGCCGGCCAATTGCTTCTCCATAATATTCAGCATCAATACAAATATTTGAATCACATTTCCAGTCTAATCCATTGTCAGATATGGCATGCTTTACAACATAAATCGGTTCTCTTTTATTATTAAATTTATCCCAGCTTAAAAATGATATATACCACATTCTGAATATCCCATTGTCTTTAACAACCATAGGTGCAGAAACAGCTATAGGATTGTAAATCGAACGCTCCATTATCGGCCCTTCCGAAATTTTCCTGCATATCTTATCATCAATAATTTCTGCACAGCCAATACTTAAAGAATATGAAACTGTTACTTTTCTGTTCCAACCGCAATAGTAAAGATATTTTCGATGTTCATCAATTTTTACTATTGATGTAGGAGTTATACCACAGTCATCAAATGTTCCCGGACGACCGGGGGTTAAAAGAGGGGTTTCACTTATATAAAGTTTATTCAACAAATTACCGGCCTCAACATCTATGTAATATGGATAACTTACAACATCTTTAGTTCTGGTTGAATAATAAATTCTCCATACTTTGTCATTTAAAATATCTATAAATGCATCCTGTGCATAACCTGTTCCATAAATATTGCAGGTATGAACTAATCCCTTCTTTTTCCACATAACTAAATCCCTTCTATATTAAAGTATATTCATTCAAATAATTTTTTATTATTTCTAAATCATTAAACATCAAAACATCAATAATAGACAGATTTGAAACAAATTCATTTTTATATTGTTTATATTTAATTTCGTGTGTTTTCAAAAAATATAACTCTATATTATGTCTTGCAAATTCCTCTTTATTATACAAAGAAAGTCCGCCTATTGCATTGATATATATGTCGGTATCAAGCAGCTTACAGACATGTATTACTTTATCCTGACCTTTTAAACTATCGTTTTTATCAAGAGTAGATGACAGGCGAAATTTTGTCTTTATACCCATGTATTCAGAAAGTCTTTTTATTGAATAGTAATTTTTATCAGCAATTTTATCTGACGGAAAAAATATAGTGTCATAAATCAGAGGAATTACCTCGTTGAAAAAAGGAGCCTTTTTATAGGCAAGCTCAATTGTTTTCATTAATTTTTCTTTATTTTTCATATTTGATGTACATTTTATTTGATTTATAGGTAAAAAAGGAGACGCACCATCCAGAGGCATTGTAAAAATATGTTTTTGTGAGTTTATAAGAATATTATTCCTATTTATCCATCCATTTTTAATAAAATTCACATCGTCATATACTAAAAATTCATCTACCGAATTAATAAGTTGCCAATATCCGATATATGGGAAAAAATACGGCTGCATTATTGCTGTTTTCTTCATTTTTCTACTCCTTGCGCATTCTTCCTTTGCTGTTTTGCTTTAAAAAGATTATTTGAATGTTTTTTAATAGATTTGCGCGGATAAACATAATTCAAATCCATAGATTCAAATCCGTATTTCAACACAAATCTACGCATAAACCATAATTTCCAGCCGAGTCTTACACCAAAAATCTTTTTAAATTTCAATAATCTGTTGTAATATTTCAGTCCTTTACCCCAGCTTGTATCATAAAATTTTTGCATTTCAGTACATAAATCATCAAACTTAAAATCCAAAAGACAGGATATTTTATAAGCATACATTCCGTTCATATCAGCGGTTATTTTATTACCTAAAGTTGTAAAAGTACCGCTTTCACCTACAGTATAAACCGCCATAATTTCGTCATGGTAATAAACAGGTCCTTTTGACAAATGATAATTATATACAAGATAGTCAACCGGCCATATTTTTTTATCTTTAAATCCACAGTTTCTAAAAATTCTGGATGACGTCATCAGAAAAATAAATCTGTCATCAAATTTTACCGGATTTTCAACTTTATACTTTGCAATATCATGAACCCATGATTTTTTTGTTCCATCAAACTCATTTACCTGTAAAGTATCATGAGCCCAGCCGATATAATCTGGATGAGATTCAAGAAAATCAAGTGCAAGCTGAATTTTATTCTCATTGCACCAGTAATCATCCCCTTCTATAATACAAAAATATTTAGTATCAATTCTTTGAATAGCCTGATAAGCTTGAGTTTTTCTATAGGGTCCCAAAAATGTATTTTTAGGCTGGTGAAAAAATTTGATTTTATCAGGATACATTTCAGCATATCGTTCACACATTTTTGCATTGTTATCTGTCGAACAATCGTCACACAAATGAATTTGATATTTGTAATCAGTTTTTTGTTCAAGTATGCTGTTTATACATCTTTCTATAGTATCCTCATTATTAAAAGTAAGTATGACAGCAGTTAGTATTGGCGTATCATCCATTATTATAACTCCTTATAAACCTTAAAATTTTGCGCAACAAAAAGGTACGGCCTATAAAAGGTCGTACCTTTAACAAATAGAAATATTAAATTAGAAAAGCTTAGAAGTGCCCCCCCCCCCGACAGTGTAAACCAAGGCACTGCAAGTTTTTTTGCAGTCGAAGCAATTTAAACTACCGTAAATAATTTGATTTATATGTGTATAATTAATTTTTAAAATTTTACTTTTCACAATTAATTACCTTTGTTTAATAATGTGGTTCTAAACTGTTTACGTTTTTTGCTGTTCCATATAAATAAACAACATAGTTTCATATACAACTTCATAAAAAATCCCGGTTTCACTTTATTTTCGACTTTATCTTCTTTGCTTCTAAAATTATCAACCCATTCACGTTCTTGACGTTTATAGTTTCTAATTTTATGCGTTTCCCAAATTTTTGCAGGAATGTTTTTTTCTTTTGCAAAATCATCTAAAAGTTTCCCGACTAAAACCTGCTGTTCTCGAATAATTTTATTACGTTCCTCATTCTCATTAGAATTAGAAACAGATTTTAAATTTAACCGCCAGTAATAAAGTGCTTCAGGAACGCCTACAACTTTTTTTGCATAATAAAGAGCCTTTATAGTAACAAAAATATCTTCCCCAAAAAACAAATCAGTATCAAATTTTAAATCATTATGCGATCTCAAAAAGTCACTCCTGAATACATAAGACCAGATACCCTTCATCCAACCTTCATTAGTAGTGAATTTCCCCAATAACCCCATATTCACTATCGGGAGGGGAGAGTCATATAAATTTAATCTTTCATTGTAAACACTACAAACTGCCATATCTGCGTTTCCCTCTAACATTGCTTTTGCAACACTTGCATAAAAATCTTTGTTGACATAATCGTCGCCGTCAAGGAAGTGTACCCCCCCCCCCGGAAACCATTGCTATACCTGTATTTCTGGCAGATGACACTCCTGAATTCTTTTGAGATATAACTTTTATTCTGGAATCCTTAGCTTCATATCGCCTGCAAATTTCAAGTGAATTATCAGTAGAAGCATCATCTACAAGGATTATTTCCAAATTTTTATACGTATTATTAATAACACTGTCAATACAATCCGCTAAATAATCCGAAGTATTATAAGTTGTTACTATCACAGATATTTTAAATGAATTATTATCCTGCATATATCTTACTCCTTATTCTATTGCCTCTAACTCTGCATATCCAAAACCGCCTTGACCAAAATGATTTCCGCAGTAAAACATTACATATTTATCATTAACTTTCGTAATATGCGGATACTCTATCATCTGGCTGTCCCAGCCGCTGTCTGACACGTCTATTCCGGCCTGCTCATCATCTCTCGTCCAGTTTTCAAGGTCATAAGAATAAGCATAACCTATACGATATGATTTATCTTTATCTTCTCTAAAATCTAAACCTTCTCTATAGCAGAAAAACATATGATATTTATCTCCCATTTTTATAATAGAAGGAGATGTCTGGCATTCATTTGAAACTTTTAAGGGAAGAACCTGTTTGTTATTACGCTGCCAATTTATTCCGTCGTTCGAAATTGCATGTTTAATTATATATTGGGACTCCAATTTATCGCCTTTTCTGAGCCATTGCCGGCCTGTATGATAAAACATATGCCAGTCATTATCTGATAATTTATAAACAATAGGTGTTGAATTTAAATATGGTTCATCAACCGTTGGCCCTAGCAGAGGACCTTTCCCGATTCTTTCAAACCTTTCGCCATCTTTACTTTTTGCAAGGCCTATTTCCCAATCATAAGGAACACTGTAACAGCGTGTCCAGCCGACATAATAAAGATAATATTCATCTTTATGTTTTACTACAGAACAGGGCATTGAACCAAATTCATCAAACTCACCCGTTCCGCCCAAATCAACAAGAGGCTCTGAAGATACTTTCAGTATATTTTTCAGATTATTTTTATCCAAATCAACAAATCCGCCAAATGCTCTTACCATATTGTTTTTGTATTTTTCTCTTGTTGCAAAATAAACTCTTAAAAAATCGCCAAAATCAACAGGAAAAGGAATTTGTGCATAATTATACATCCATTCGTACCTATTATCAGGTGAAAATATCAATCCTTTTTTATTCCATTTAAACATTTGCCTCTCCTTCTATTAAAGTGTATTCACTCAATAATTTTAAAACTTCTTCTTTAGAGTTAAACATTAAAACATCTAAAAATGATAAATTAGGAACAAAATCATTTTTAAACTGCTTATAAACAATATCGTTCATTTTTATAAAACGCAAATTTATACCTGCATCTTCAAAATCCTTTTTATGGTAGAGCTTTTGGCCGCCTATTGCATTAATATAGGTTGAGGTGCCCAATTTTTTATTAATTTCAATAATTCTTTCCTCAGCCTTAAGAGAATTATCTTTTTCTATTTGAGATGAAATCAAAATTTCAGTTTTTAAATCCAGATATTTCTTCACCTCTTCAAAAGAATTTTTTATATACATAGTCAAATCATCTTCCCCAAAATTGATAATTTTTTCCAGAACAGGATAAAAATCATTATAAAAAGGCGCTTTTCTATATGCCATCTGAAAAGTTTTCAGAAAATTTTCCCTGTCTTTCGGGAAAAACTTTAACTTTGTTTCATTAATAAGTTTATTCTGCGAAGGTTTGTCAAGAGGAATGGAAAATTTATAAGGTTTTCCGTTCAATAAAATATCGTTCCTGTTAATATACCCTCTCATTATAAAATTCACATCATCCAGTAACACAAATGTGTCAACCGCATTAAACATTTGAAAATACCCGAGATAAGGGAAAAAATAAGGCTGCATTATCGCTGTTTGCATATGTCACCACCTAACATTTCATTTATTGAATCAATTTGCTTTTGTATATTTTTTATACGCACCATTTTTCTGCTAACAGAACAATCCAGATAATTTAACAACTTTTCAGAAAGACATACCTTTTTTGAAACACCTATTAAATCCACAAGTCTTTCCTGAGATTTCAACTTTGTTAAATATTTATTTTTTGCTTTTAGTAATTTTGCTCTGCGATATGCAGGGTCTGCAGCTTTTTTAGCTTTCTTTCGGGAATAAACATAATTTATATTCATACATTCAAAACCATATTTTGGAATAAATGTGTATATAAACCAGAGATACCAGCCGACTTTAACTCCAAATATTTTTTTAAACTTCAACAGCCTTTTATAACGTTTTTCACCCAAAAAATTTGTAACATCATACTTTTTCTGCATTTCTGTGCAGAATTCATCCTGTTTAAAATTAAACAGTTTTGCCAGCCTGAATGCAAACATACTGTTTAAATTTCTGACTTTTCTGCCAAGGTTTGCAAATGTATTGTCAGAGCCGATTGTATAAACAGCCATTATCTTGTCATAATAATATATCGGGCCTTTTGAAAGATGATAATAGTACACCAGATAATCTATAGGAAGTATCCTGAGTTTTTCATATCCGGCATATCTGAATATTCTGGATGATGTAAGCAAAAAAGGTGCAGAAGTATCAAAAGCAACTGTATTACTAACATTCCATTTCAACAAATCGTGAACATAAGACTCCTTAGTATTATCAAACTGGTTTATCTGCAATGTATCATGAGCCCAACCGGAATAATCAGGGTGCTCCTCTAAAAAATCAATTGCAAGCTGAATTTTATTCTCATTACACCACTTATCATCACCATCTATTACACAAAAATATTTAGTTTTTATATTTTGAAAAGCCTGATAAGACTGAAGCTGTAAATCAGGCTTTGTAAAAGTATTTTCAGCCTGAACAACAAGTTTTATTTTGTCAGGATAATTTTTTGCATATTCTCTGCAAATATCAGATGTACCGTCAGTGGAACAATCATCCCAAATATGAATCTCGTATCCGTATCCGGTTTTCTGGTTTAACAAACTTTCAATACATTCCGCAACAGAATTTTTATGATTATATGTAAAAATTATCGCTGTTAATAAAACCTCTTTATTGTCCATTTTATACCTTTGCATATATTACTGTTTCATTTCTGCTTATTGTATTGTGGTCAAGATATAATTTGTATTCAGGCAAAATTGATTTTATAAGCTGCGGCAAAACTATCAAATCATCGTCTTTATGATAAGCACATATTGCAAGTTTCGGTTTGTATTTTTTAATAGTTTTTACAGCTCCTTTTAAAGCTTCCTCTTCAGAGCCTTCTATATCCATTTTTATAAAATCAATTTTTTCTATATTATTTTGTTCAACATAATCATCTATACTCACTGTTTCTGCTGTAAATGTACTTTCTGATTTTTCACTGTGAATATTTGTTCCTGGGCCGTTAAATACGAAGTTTATTTCTTTGCCTGATTTATCGGATACTGCTTTTTGAACAAGGGTAATATTTTTTACAATTTCAGGATTTAAAGCCATATTCTTATTATAAATTTCTAAATTCTCAGGCATAAATTCAAATGCATAAACATGACCGTTTTGTTTATTTTTCAAAGCAGAAAGCAAAGCCGTATCACCGTAACATGCACCGCAATCCAAAACATTATCACCATCTTCTATATCAACAATATCACGATATCTATACTGTTCGATAACAAAATCAATTAATAACCCCTCAGGAGAAAACCATAATTTTATGTCATGACCAAGTGACGAAAGATTATATTTTTTGAGATGAATTATATCATACCATAAAACAATTTCTTCATCATCAATTGCAAGTTTTGAAAGCTTATCAAGACATGAAAATACCTTTGAGTAATAAAGCGGAAATCGTAAGATTGGTGTTTCAGATGTTCTAAACAACGCAACTCTTAAAAACATTTCTTTTGAATACTCATCATCAAACAGATTATATGATTTCTCAAGCTCTTTTACATCATACAAATTCAAAAAAGTATTAACAAAACTGATTCTTCTTCTCAAACGCTTTATTGGAGAAGTTTCGATATTAACAGACTTACTAAAATCCGGCACTTCAAGTTGAGGATGCTCAGGATAGTAATAACAAGAACAATTATTTATAAGAGCCATCAAATGTTGAATAAAATCTGATGAGCTATTCTTAAATTTATAATATTTTAAAACTTTTTTAAGATAATTCATTTAAATCCCCTTTCATATTAATTTAAGAAACATTGGGTTTCCTGCATAAAAACTTTTAAGCCCATTTTTTGTACGCTCTTTTGAATTTATATTATCTTTTAAGTATGTGTATGCTTTATTGGAAATTAATTCGTATTTTTCTTTATTGTCAAAAATATTCTGAATATCCTTCACAATACGTTCACACATGTCATCATAATCTTTATATACAAAAGTAAAATTTTTAAGATATTCATCAGGGAAAAAAGTTTCGTTATAAACACAAATTCCAATACTTTTTGCATAATAAGGCTGTATATAGTAACCGTCAAAACCTTCACCAAAAGAAATACAAAATTTTGCCGTTGCTATTGAATCCAAAAATTCACTGTATGAAAGATTGTTAATCTCCAGCAGTTTGAAATCAGAAAGCTCAAACTGCAATTTATTTATAATGCGGTCTTTTGATACATTTTTATCATTTGAATATAAAATTATATTTTGCTTTTGTGAAAAATCTTTCTGTATACATTTTTCCAAATCAGTAAACGGTGGCAAATAATACAAATCTACACCATATTGATTACAAACTTCCTGATTAGTATAACTTTTAAAACCGGTTGTCTGAGATATATTATCTGTTAAATTATATAAATCTTTGATATCAGCTGCATCCGGCATTAAATCTATATTCTGGTTTAAAATATTTATACGGAGTTTTTGTATAGATTTTAAAAAATCAATTTCATTCTGTTTTAAAGAACCGTAAAATTTAGATACGAAGTATTCGGGAATATGAATTATTAATTCTTTTACAGACTCTGCATTCTTAATTATTTGTTCCCATCTGTATATTTTTTCATTGTTTTCAAAAAAACTATTATGACAGTATGTAAATTCCGAAGGAACAGTTGATATCAAGCATAAACCATTATCTACTTCACGCGTGCATTCACACAATGAAAAAATCGACATAATTCCTCCGTTTATTTTCAGATGCTCGGGAATTAAAAATACTATCAATCTTTTTGCAGTTTTTAATGCGGTTAAATCGTATTTATTCTGTAATTTTATTGATTTCTTAGTAATTTTGTAATGCTTTTTAGGTATATATTTAAATTTTATTTTGATACCTGACAATGTAATAATTTTATGATTATTTTCATTCTTCAACGAAAAAATTTTTTCACAAATATTTTTATATTTCAAAATTAAGCACCCCGCAGATAAATGCAGCATCGTTTTTTGATAATGAGCCATAAAATGGGAGACATAACACTCTGTTTTTTAAATCATTTACCACTGATAAATCAGCCAGCTTAACTGTCAAATCATTTTTGTAGCACTCATAATCAGTACAAGCAGGATAAAAATATTTTCTGGTTAAAATATTCATTGATTTAAATTTTTCATATAATTCGTTACGTGTAAGCGGATAATCATCTTCGATAACTATTGGATAATACTGATAGGAATTTGTTACATTTAAAGGCATCCGTGGAATTCTAATTCCTTTAATTTCAGAAATATAATTATCATAAAATAATTTTAATTCAGCCCTTTTTTGTTGTTCATCTTTAAATATATCAAGATTCAACAGGCCTATGGCAGCCTGAATTTCATTCATTTTACCGTTTATACCGATATCTTCAACAAGTTCTTCAGATTGAATTCCAAAATTCCGCAGATTATAAATTTTTCTGACCAGACTGTCATCATTATAAGTTAAACAGCCGCCTTCAATTGTATTAAACAATTTTGTTGCATGGAAAGAAAACATTGTAATATCGCCAAAATTTCCTATACCAACACCGTCTATTTCTGTTGAAAAAGCATGCGCAGCATCATAAATAACCTTCAAACCATATTTTTTTGCTATCGTATCTATTTTTCTTACGTTACACGGAAATCCATATACGTGAACACCAACAATAGCAGATGTATTAGGCGTAATTAAATTCTCTATTTTATCCGCATCTATGCACATTGTATCAGGTTCTATATCACAAAATACAGGCTTCAAATTATTCCAGCATATACAATGAGGGGTTGCAGCAAAAGTAAAAGGAGTTGTAATAACCTCACTGCCCTGAGGAAGATTTAAAGCTTTTATCGCGGTTAGAAGAGCAATAGTTCCATTATTGAACAAAGAAACATGTTTAACTTTTAAAACTCTTTCTAATCTCTCTCCTAAAATATTATGATATTGTCCCATATTGGTAACCCATTTTGAGCCCCAAATTTTTTCCAAAACACAATTGACCTTTTCTAATTCCGGAAGCACTGGCTGAGTAACCAAAATTTTATCCCTGACCTTCTGCGTAGTAATCATATACTCTTAATATTTCCTTCTTTAAATTTTTTATAGAAAATACAAAAAATTTATCATATACTCTAAACAAAAGAATAATAACATAAAAAAATTTTTTCACTGTTATTTATAACAATATGTAAAATAATTTTACATATCAATGCAGTTTCCCAAACTTGTATAACCAGTGTTTCAAAATTAAAAATTATATTTTGTATATTTTATAATAATTTTTTCTATTTTATGTCCTAATAAAGTCCGTTTTCGTCCAGTTTGATTTTGGTATAATCAAACAACTTCCGACGGCTAATATTTAGTGTCGTTGGGCAAGTATGCCCAACCGATATTTGATTCACTTCCGACTAAATCACTCAAAAAAGTACAGTTCACACAATGCACATGGTATATAATATTAAAAGCCCGAAACCTTTATGGCTCGGGCTTTTTAAATGGAGGAGGAGGTGGGATTCGAACCCACGGTACGCGTGAACGTACGACAGTTTTCAAGACTGC
>CALUUR010000031.1 GCA_944324015.1 Candidatus Gastranaerophilales bacterium | reverse complement strand
TTTGATGAGAAGAACAGAACTTTATCATGCATCATTGCGGTGAAGAAGTGCTGAATATCGTCATCCTCTTTTGTTTTCATTCCTGATTTTCCGCGAGTTGCACGATTTTGTCTTTCAAATGTGTCAAGAGAAATACGTTTTAAATAGCCTTGATGTGTAATAAATACAGCCATCGGAGTATTCGGGGTTAAATCTTCAATTGTAACTTCGCCCTGTTCGGGAAGAATTTGAGTTTTTCTGTCATCTCCGTATTTTTCTTTGTCCTCTAAAAGTTCTCCTTTGATAATGTTAAGAATTTTTTGACGGCTTGCTAAGATATCTTCATATTCTGCGATTTTTTTAACGAGTTCGTCATATTCGGCTTTAACTTTATCCTGTTCCAATCCTGTCAATCTTCTTAATTGCATTTCAAGGATTGCATTTGCCTGATCGGCGTCAAGCCCGAATCTGCTCATTAAGCCATTTCTTGCATCATCTGTTGTTTTTGATTTTTTGATAAGTTCAATAACTTCGTCAATTGAACCGAGTGCAATAATCAAACCTGCCAAGATGTGAGCTCTGATTTTTGCTTTTTTGAGGAAGAAAATAGTTCTTCTTGTAACGATTTCAACCCTGTGTTCAACAAATTCGGATAAAACTTCGTATAAATTCATCAATCTCGGCTGTTTACCGCATAAAGCAAGCATATTAACGCCGAAAGTCGTAGCCAATTGTGTATACTTAAACAAATTATTTTTTACAACATCAGGTTTAGCGTCGCGTTTAAGTTCGATTACGATACGCATACCTTCTCTGTCGGATTCATCGCGGATATCTGAAATCCCCGTAATTCTTTGATCTTTAACAAGTTCTGCAATTTTTTCTATAAGTACTGCTTTGTTTACCTGATAAGGAATTTCTGTTACTACAATTGCCGTACGTCCCTGACGTCCGCCGCCGCCTGCAATTTCTTCAAAGTTTGCAACAGCCTGCATCTTAATTGAGCCTCTGCCGGTTTCGTAGGCCTGTTTGATATCGTTAAGTCCGATAATTGTTGCCGCAGTCGGGAAATCAGGCCCTTTTATGTATTCCATAAGCTCGGCAACCGTAATATCCGGGTTATCAATCAGGGCAATTGTTCCGTCAACGATTTCGCAAACGTTGTGCGGAGGAATATTTGTTGCCATACCTACTGCGATGCCTGAACATCCGTTAAGCAAAAGCATCGGCAGTCTAACGGGCAAAACAGAAGGTTCCTGCAAAGAACCGTCAAAGTTCGGTTCAAATTCAACAGTTTCACAGTCAATATCAGCAAGCATTGACTGGGTAATTTTATGCATCCTTGCTTCTGTATAACGCATAGCAGCAGCGCCGTCGCCGTCGACAGAACCAAAGTTGCCATGACCGTCAACGGTCAAATAACGGGTTGAAAAGTCTTGAGCCATACGCACAAGAGCTTCATAAACAGCAGTGTCGCCATGGGGATGGTATTTACCGAGAACTTCACCTACGATACGGGCGCATTTCTTGAACGGTTTATCAGGAGTCATGCCGAGCTCATTCATCGCATACAAAATACGTCTGTGAACAGGCTTTAGACCGTCCCTTACATCCGGAAGCGCACGCCCTACGATTACACTCATCGCATAGTCAATATATGAACGCTTCATCTCTTCTCTAATATTTACAGGAACGATTTTCCCGTCTGCAAACATGTTTTGTTGGTTGCTCATGTTTTACCCTTTCCACTGTTATTCGTTAAGTTTTTAGTTAGAAGATAGGAAGATACCGCGTTTATCACTGCTTCGTATAAAGATTAACTTGTAACCGGCCGGCCTTCCTGCCATCTTGCCTTCTGGGCTTCTTTTTTGTGTCTATCCCTTGATAATATTGTATCACAAACACAAGTAATTGGGTAATTTGTTAATATTTAACTTTACATAAAAAGTTTAGCTAAAAAAATCAAAATAATCATTATTAAATATGCTACAAGGCTGATAATTTGAAGCCATGCTGGAAGAAAATCCGAATCACCATTAATTACCGGTTTGAATAAATCAACAAGAAGTATAATAGGAGCTATTAAAGTAAGTATAACTGTTATGATTGCAGTAATTGCAAATATAAATAATAGGGCAAATACTGCAGCATCGCCCTGGTTTGTTGATAATGAATCAATATATGCCATAAGATACATTACAATTCCCAGTAAAAATATAGTCGCATGTGCCAGTCCTATGGTAACAATATATTTATATGTTCTTGAAGTTGTAATTTCTTTTAATAATTTTTTTATGTTCATTATTTACCTTTTTATATTATATTATTTACTATTATATATCCAACACTGTATATAACACCCCAGGTGACACTTATAAAATAAAATGTAATTCCAAAGACTTCACAAAATTTGATAACTTTATGCGAATTCCCAAAATCTGCAGATTTTTGTATAATTCGTTTATTTATTGGACTACACACATAAAAAATTAAATCAACAATTAATAATATGACAGTTATAAAGCTGAATATTACGGAGGGTATAGTTCCAAAAATAAACAATAAAACAGATAATAACCAGAGCGTACCGCCAATTGTATCAAATAAACTAAAACCGGAAATTCTGACCAGAAAAACAGCATACATAATATTAATGAATAAAAGAGTTATAAATAAAATCCCGATACAATTTCCTGTTACAATTCCGAATTTATAAGTTAATGTATTTTGAAATTTTTCTAAACAATTTTTAAGCATTGGCAAACTCCTTTATATAAATAGTTTACCATTCAATTATTAAATATTCAAGTATTTGAAAATCAATTTTTACATTAATTAATATTAGTTAACCATTCAAGTAATATTTTTTCAACAGCGAAAGCTTTATCTGACGGGAATTTGGACATTAATTTTTCAATTGCCTGCTTGTATTCAGGCCAGATTTTGTCAAGAAGATTTGAACCGTAATCTGTTATTCTGATAAGTTTTACACGGCGGTCATCTTTTTTTGAATTGCGGGTTATAAGCCCTTCTTTTTCAAGCTTATCAAGAAGTTTAGTTATATTGGATGCGGTTACTAAAAGCCTTTTGCTGATTTCGTTTTGCTGAATGCCATCATATCCTCCCGTATGTTTTATAATCATTAGAATATTGAACTTTGATATGTTAAGGTTTTCTTTCTGCAAAATTTCATCAAGACTGCTGCTTACTTTGCCCCACAAAAGTCCTATTGTGTATATAAGCTTTGACTTTTCGTCTTGATTTTCAAAATAAATATCAATACTATTATCCATAAACTCTCCTTAAATTTGATTATATCATAATAATATTGAATATTCAACTATATATTAATCAACTTTATATTTTGGTGCTTCTTTACTTACCATTTCCATATATTTTTTGTTATTTTTTTCAGCAAAGTCTATTGCTTTTTTGCGTGCTTCTTCCGCTCCGCCGAGTTCTGAGGCGTAAAATCTTTTCGCAAACGAAAATCTGTCAAGTCCTTTTGTTTTTGCGTGCTGATAAATCGCCGTATTGTATTCATAATACTCTTTGTTTTCGGGGTAGGTTAGAAAGCCGACTATAGCTGCGTCAGGATATAGAAGAACAGAGGCGCCTTTTGTTTTTTCCTGAGTTTCGTGTGCGTATTGTGCGGATGCGTCTGTGGGGTTAGTAAGGTCGGGAAAATTAGAGATTTGAATTTTTGTATGCCAGTTACCTGCATTTTCATCTTTTAGCAGATAATCATAATTTCTCGACTTGCTGTCAGGGTTAGAAAGAAGATAGGTTTGTTTATCAAATTTGATTTTATCAATTTGAGCAAAAGCCATGCATTGGCCAAGAACAGCAATGTTAAGTAAAACCAGAAATATTTTAAATAAATTTTTCATAAATATCCTTTCCTCTTTTAATTACCCTCAAAATTATTGTCCCGTTATTTGTAAAAATCTATTACCCGTTTTGTTAATTAGGGTTATTTATTGTATAATTTTATTTATAAGGAGAGTTATATATGCCGTTTGAATTTATTCCGCAGAAAATAAAAGATGTAATACTTGTTAAACCGAAGGTTTTCGGTGATAACCGAGGATATTTTATGGAAACATATAAGAAATCGGAGTTTATTGCCAATGGAATTGATGTTGAGTTTAATCAAGATAACCAGTCAAAATCTGTCAGGGGAGTTTTGCGCGGACTGCATTACCAGAAGGCTCCTTACGGTCAGGCAAAGCTTGTCAGATGTGCAAGAGGCAGAGTTTTTGATGTTGCTGTTGATATAAGAGAAAATTCCGAAACTTTTGGGCAGTATGTAAAAGTCGAATTATCTGAAGATAACAAACATATGCTTTTTATTCCTGATGGGTTTGCACACGGGTTTGTAGTACTTTCTGATGAGGCTGAATTAATATATAAAGCTGGCGGAGAATATGCACCTCAGGCAGATAGAGGGATTCTCTGGTGCGATAAAGATATAAATATTGACTGGGGAATAGATTTTGAACCGATTTTGTCCGAAAAGGACAGATGCCAAAAAACTCTTTCAGAGGTTTTTGGCAGAGGGTTGGAAGGCAAGAAGGCAGGAGGTCAGGCCATTTAATGTATAAAAAATTGGAAGTTTGGCGTGATAGTATTGACATATTAAAAGAGATTTATATTTTGGCTGATAAGTTGCCAAAATCTGAAGATTATAACTTAAAGAGCCAGTTAAAAAGGGCTATGGTTTCTGTTCCGCTCAATATTGCCGAGGGTAAATGCCGTGCTTCATCAAAAGATTTTTCACATTTTTTAAATATTGCAGCAGCATCTTTGGATGAAGTTGATGTTGTACTCACAATTTGTGAAGAGTTAGGTTTTTTGCAAGATTTACATGACATACATGAGAAAAATAAAGTATTAACTAAAAGAATAAATGCATTAAGACGGAAGTTGACGGAGGCGGATGATGAGTCATTTTTATGAAAATAGCTTGCCCTCCTGCCTTCCTGTCCTCCGATCTTCTAAATATAGGGAGAAAATATAATGGGTAAAACAATCTTAATTACCGGCGGTGCCGGATTTATCGGAAGCTGTTTTGTAAGATATATGTTAAAAAATCATCCGGATTATAAAATAATTAATCTTGATGCTTTGACTTATGCCGGCAATATTGAAAATTTGGATGATGTGAGAGATAATCCTAATTATACATTTGTTCACGGTAATATTTGTGATAAGAAGCTTGTTCCCGAGCTTGTCGAACAGGTTAATATGGTTGTAAATTTTGCTGCGGAATCGCATGTGGACCGCTCAATTACAGGCCCTGAAATCTTTATAGAAACAAATGTTAAGGGAACTTTGAATTTATTGCAGGCCGCACGTGAATTTAATACGGAAAGATATTTACAGGTTTCAACAGATGAGGTTTACGGAACTTTGGGAAAAACCGGATATTTTACGGAAACTACTCCTCTTGCCCCTAATAGTCCTTATTCCGCTTCAAAAGCTTCTGCAGATATGCTTGTCAGAGCTTACCATGAAACTTATGGTATGCCTGTTTTAACTACAAGATGCTCGAATAACTACGGACCTTACCAGTATCCGGAAAAACTTATTCCGTTTTTTATCTCAAAACTTTTGAGGGGTGAGAAAGTTCCTGTCTACGGTGATGGTATGAATGTCCGCGATTGGTTATATGTATATGACCACTGTTCTGCAATTGATACTGTTTTACATAAGGGAAGAGTCGGGGAAGTCTACAACATCGGCGGACACAACGAAAAAACTAATATGGAAATTACTCATTTAATTCTTGATGCAATGGGTAAAGATGAAAGTTATATCAAATATGTGGATGACAGGCTCGGGCATGACAGACGTTATGCAATTTGCAACGATAAAATTCAATCAGAACTCGGATGGGAACCCTCTTTGACATTTGAGGAAGGGATTAAAATCACAATAGACTGGTATTTAAATCATCAGGACTGGATGAAATCAATAGAGGCAAAGAAGATTGGAGTTTAAAGTTATGGTAAATATTTTAAAAAAAATATTTTCTGTTGAGAATCATTTTAATAAATTTCAAATCAAAGTAAAAGTTATAAATATTTTTGGTTTGCAGCTTGAGATTCCTATATGTAAGAAATTAAAACGTCTAAATAATTTTTATGTTGAGTGTCAGCCTGTATATTTGTCCGTTGTATGTATCGCAAAAAATGAGGCACCTTATATAAAAGAATGGATTGAATATCATAAACTGGTCGGAGTTGAACGTTTTTATTTTTATGATAACGAGTCCGTCGATAATACCCGTGAGGTATTAGACCCTTATATAAAAGACGGGACGGTAATTTATAATTATGTAGAAGGTCGATGCTTACAGAATTTAGTTTATGCAGATGCTATCATTAAATATAGAAATCAGACACGCTGGCTTGCAATTATAGATTTGGATGAATATATAGTCCCGACAGAAAAAGATAGCATTCCGGATTTTTTAAAAGATTATGAAAACTATCCTGGGGTCGGAATTAACTGGGTAATGTTCGACAGCAACGGCTATAAGACAAAGCCGACTTCGGGGGGAGGGCTTGTTACTGCTAACTTCACAAGAGTGATGAAAAATTATAATGATAAAACTAATTGCCTTATTAAATCAATAGTTAATCCTAAAGAGGTTAAAGGTATATATCATCCGCATTTTTGTGTATTTAAAAAAGGCTTTACTGTAAATGAAAATTTTGAGAAAATAATTGGTTGTTTTTCTTTTTATCATACATCAAATAAAATTAGAATAAATCATTACTATTCAAAATCTGAAGAAGAATATATTAAAAAAACGGCCCGTGGTAATGCTGATAACTCTTCTAAAAGGACATATGTGGAGGAATATTTGAATTTCCCTGAATATACTTACGACTATGCAATACAAAAATACGTTCCCGAATTAAAAAAAAGAATGAATATAAGTGAGGATAAAATACAATGAAAAAGATACTTGTAACCGGTGCAACAGGTATGCTGGGACAGGATTTGTGCCCTATTTTAGAGGATAACGGGTATGAGGTGGTTGAAACAAACAGTAAAAATTTGGATATCACAAAATCCGAACAGGTTAAATCTGTCTTAAATTCAGAAAAGCCGGATATAGTAATCCATTGTGCCGCATATACAAATGTTGATAAAGCCGAAGAGGATTTGAAAACGGCAGAACTTATTAACGTTACAGGAACAGAAAATATAGCCGAAGTTTGCGGTAAAACAGGGATTACACTTGTATATATTTCAACAGATTACGTTTTTGACGGAACAAAGCTTGAGCCTTATACACCTGATGACAGACCTAATCCGATAAATAATTACGGTATGACAAAATATGAAGGGGAAGAAGCTGTAAGAAGCTTATGTGATAAATATTATATAGTTCGTACAAGCTGGCTTTACGGTCATCACGGGAAAAATTTTGTTGAAACAATGCTTGGTTTAGCTGACAAACCGGAAATTAAGGTTGTAGATGATCAGATAGGCTGTCCTACATGGACGTGTGAACTTGCAAACGGAATTGTAAAACTTTTCTCAAAACCATACGGAACATACCATGTTTGCGGTTCAGGCTCAACAAGCTGGTACGGGTTTGCAAAAGAGATTTTTGTTCAGTACAATAAATTATCCCTTACTCGGGGAGAGTGTGCCGGTAAGGCGGGAGAGGGTTTAAAGCCTTGTACTACGGAAGAATTCCACCGTCCTGCAAAACGTCCTGCCCATAGTGTAATGGAGAATAACGATATTTGTAGAAGCTGGCAGGCGGCGTTGAAAGATTATTTGGAACTCAGGATGTAATGATTTTATAAGTTATAATTTTTTAATAATTTTAAATTGATATAAAATCTTGCAAAAAGTCTGTTTTATTCATATAATTTTGAAAAAAGGAGAATATATGAAAGGTATTGTATTAGCAGGCGGTTCAGGTACAAGGTTGTATCCAAGTACTATTGCGGTTTCAAAACAGCTTCTTCCTATTTATGACAAGCCGATGATTTATCATCCGATTTCTGTTTTGATGCTTGCAGGTATCAGAGATATTTTGATTATCTCAACTCCTGCTGATTTGCCGAATTTTAAACGCCTTTTAGGGGGCGGAAGCCAATTCGGCGTAAAGTTTTCATATAAGGAGCAGCCATCTCCTGACGGGCTTGCTCAGGCTTTTATTCTGGGTGAAGATTTTATCGGGAATGATAATGTTGCTTTGATTCTCGGAGATAACATATTTTACGGCGGCGGATTTTCAGGAAAGTTGAAACGTGTTGTTGAAAGCATTAAACATAACGGAGGCGCAACAGTTTTCGGATATCTTGTAAAAGATCCGCAAAGGTTCGGGGTTGTCGAATTTGAAAAGGATGAAGAGTCTGGTTTGAAAGTGCTTTCAATTGAAGAAAAACCGCAAAAACCGAAATCAAATTATGCCGTAACAGGTTTGTATTTTTACGATAATAAAGTTGTTGAATATGCAAAAAATTTGAAGCCTTCTGCCAGAGGCGAGTTTGAAATTACGGATTTAAATAACATTTATCTGAAGAATAATAAATTAAGCGTGGAACTTTTCCCGCGCGGTTTTGCATGGCTTGATACGGGAACCCACAATTCGCTTTTGCAGGCAAGCCAGTATGTTAAAACCATAGAAGAAAATCAGGGCATAAAAATTGCATGCCTTGAAGAAGTTGCTTACCGCATGGGGTTTGTAACAAAAGAAGATTTACAAAGAATTGTAGAAAAGTACAATAATAATGAATATTTTGCATACATAAAAAATATGCTTAACAAGTTGTAAGATTTTTGATTTTCACCTATAATTACTTTTGAGATTAAGGGTAATGTGTGAGGTGAGCATGAATATTGATAATATTAAAAAAGTTGATCCGCAGGTAGCAGCGGAAATAGAAAAAGAGTTTGAAAGACAGCAAAATACTATAGAGTTGATTGCAAGTGAAAATATTACGTCAAAAGCTGTTATGGAAGCATGCGGAAGTGTTTTGACAAATAAATATGCGGAAGGTAAACCTCATAAAAGATTTTATAACGGCTGCGAGCATGTTGATGTGATTGAAGAACTTGCTCAAAAAAGGGCATGCGAACTTTTTAAAATGGATCATGCAAATGTTCAGCCCCACAGCGGTGCTCAGGCAAATATGGCAGTTTTTATGGCGGTTTTAAAACCGGGTGACAGGGTTCTAGGTATGGATTTGTCAAACGGCGGCCACCTGTCGCATGGTTCACCTGTCAATTTTTCAGGGCTTTATTTTGATGTAAAAAGCTACGGAGTGGATGAATACGGAAATATAGATTATGAAAATGTCCGTAAAATGGCTCACGAACACAAACCTAAATTAATCATCTGCGGAGCAAGCAATTATTCTAAAATTATTGATTTCAAAAAGTTCAGAGAAATTGTGGATGAAGTTGGGGCATACTTACTGGCAGATATTGCCCATATTGCCGGACTTGTTGCGGCAGGTCTGCACCCGTCGCCTGCGGGTTATGCACAGTTTGTAACGACAACAACTCACAAATCTTTAAGAGGCCCCAGAGGCGGAATTACTATGTGTGATGAAGAATTTGCACAAATTATTGATAAGGCGATTTTCCCCGGAATGCAGGGCGGACCTCTGGAACACATTATTGCAGGTAAAGCTGTTGCACTTTTGGAAGCTTCAAAACCTGAATTCAAAGAGTATGCACAACAGATTTTGAAAAATGCAAAAGCTTTAGCGCAGGGCTTGATGGATGAAGGAATGGATATTGTCGGCGGAATGACCGAAAATCATTTGATGACTCTTGATCTTCGTAAAACCGGAAAAACAGGAAAAGATATGGCAAATGTTCTTGAGCGTGTCGGGATTACCGCAAACAAAAATACGGTTCCGAACGATCCGCAAAGTCCGTTTGTGACAAGCGGCATAAGATTAGGCGTTCCTGCTGTTACTACAAGGGGCTTTAAAGAAGAAGATATGACGGAAGTTGCAAAAATTATTGCATCTGCAATATTTTCATCAGATAATGAACTGGGATTACAAAATTTAAGAGAACGTTCTCTTAAACTTTGTAAAAAATACCCGATATACAAAGAATAGAAGATTGGACGGCAAGATGTCAGGAAGGCAGGCAGTTTAAAATGAAATTAGCTTGACCTCATGCCCTCAGGACTTCTGTTCTTCTAATTACAAAGGAATACTTGAATGCTTATAAAACTTACACACGCACATGTAATCGGAACGGTAATAGCTTATTTAATAGGGGTATGTCTTGTACCTCTTGTTATAAGTTTTTCTAAAAAAGAAGGGCTTGTAGATGTCCCTAATGAGCGTAAAATTCATACCAAACCGATTTCACGTATCGGGGGTGTTGCTATTTGGGCAAGCACAATGCTTACATTTTTGTGTCTCGTGTTTATGAGTTATTATCCTTACGGAAGTTTACTTTCTGGTATTCTTCTCGGCGGCTCTTTGATGTTTTTACTCGGGCTTGTTGATGATATTTATAATCTTGATGCAAAATTTAAACTGTTTTTACAGGTTTCAATAGCGACACTGGTTTATCTTCTGGGTGTTCAGATTAATAATGTTCCATTCATAGGTGATTTGGGTATATTTTCATACCCGATAACTTTATTATGGATTGTGGGAATTTCAAACGCTTTGAATTTTATAGACGGTGTAGACGGTCTTGCAGGGTCTGTTGTAACCATAAACGCAGTAACCCTTGCAATTATTGCTGTTGCAATGACTCCGCCTAATCCAATCAGTGCACTAATCGGTTTTATCCTTGCAGGTTCAATGCTTGCATTCTTAACTTATAACTTTAATCCTGCAAGAATTTTTATGGGGGATAGCGGGGCTTTGTTTTCGGGCTTTTTACTGGCGACTATATCAATAACCGGAGTTATGAAAGCTGCAACACTTGCTATATTGCTTCCGTTTTTGGTTCTTGCTGTTCCGATTATGGATATTACTTTTTCCTCATTGCGCAGAATTGCAAAAGGCAAATCTCCGTTTGTGGCTGACGCGGAACATATTCATCACAAATTGCTGCATGCAGGATTTTCCCAGAAAAAAACAGTTATGATTTTAACATCGGTTGCCATTATCGCAGGCGCTCTTGCTTCATTGTTTATGGGCAGCCAGACAATTAAGCATTATTTCATTTATATTCTGGTAATTGTTGTTATAATGCTGTTGTTAAACTTCATAAAGGTATTGACAAAAAAATAATTATGTGTTATTATCCCTAATGGATTTAATTACTCAGTTTTGAGCCATGTCGTTTTCACGAGATTGATGTTCAGAATATTTAAGTGTAAATCCGCCTATATATTTTTTACGTTAGACTTGTTTAAAGAAGTCTAGCAGTAGAAGACATTACGTGTATTAGTTAAGTAAAGGTTTATTAGCTATGACGGTAAGTAAAGTTGGACAAAACGAAAATTCTCATTTAAGCACTATTGTAAAATCTACGGCTATCGGAACGGCAGCAGGATACTCTCTCAAATATTTGTGGCCGGTAACAAATCAGGAAAATGATTTCAACAAAAGAACTGTTATTAATTACTGCCGTAAGGTTACAAACAAAAATTGTATATCCGAATTTAAATCAAGAAAACAGATGACACCTGCTCAGGATATGTTTGTTAAAATGATTGAAAATGAAGATAAAGTAAAAAAAGATGCATTTTCATTTAACAATATAACTAAAAAAGTTAAAGCGCTGGGCGGTGAAGATTCTGCGGCAGGGAAAGAATTCAGAAATATTATTCGTTATGTAAATGAATCTTCTAAAAATATGACAAGAAAATTTGCAACGGCATATCATATAATGCTTAAGTTTAAAAGACCGGCAGTACCGTTTTTGGTTGCAGGTGCAGGCGCCGGATTTTTGGCAGGTTTTGCGCATAATGTCATGAAAGATGACTTTATCGCATAATTTTATATTTTTTCACCAAAAAATATAAAGTCGAATTGATTCAATTCGGCTATTTTTTTTTACATAATAAATATTATAGGAATCTTTTCCTTCTCCAAAGGAGGTAGGGGAAAGATTTGCAAACAGAGGGCAGGAAGGTAGGAGGGTAAGCTTTTATCGGTGAGCATAGCTCACAAAATAAATTAAGTGCGGGGTGCGGGGGACGCAGAGTTCCCGAATATAAAATAAACCCTCCACCAATCATTTTCGTCATTGCGGGCTTGACACGTAATCGCATAAACTTAAAAGTTTGTTACCCACCCCTGCCCTCCCTAAAAAGGGAGGGATTAACTAATAACTCTACTGTGGAATAAAATATTATTTTATTTCTCCCTGCAGATACCAGGTTTTTGCACCGGTAATTTTAACGTTTACAAATTCTCCGGTCATATCTTTATCGCAAGGAATATGCACTGTTTTAAAATTTCTTGTTTTCCCTGTATTAATCATTTTACCTTTGTGCTCGTAGAAGTTTTCAATTAAAACTTCCATTTCGCGTCCGACGTATTTAAGATTTGATTTAAGACAGTTTTCCTGAACTTTTTTGTTCAGTCTTTGAAATCTTTCATCTTTAATATCTTCAGGTATAAATTTGTCTGTCCATCTTGCGGCAACAGTTTTTTCTCTTGGCGAATATGCTGCGAGATTTGAATAATCCAGTTCAAATTCATCAATTGCAGTGAGGGTTTCCTGAAACTGCTCTTCTGTTTCTCCGGGGAAACCTGCTATAAAGTCGCTTGTGATTGTTACATCAGGTACCATATCCCTGACTTTTTGAACTATTTGGGCATAGGTTTGTCTGTCATAGCGCCTGTTCATTGCTTTCAGGATTTCCGAGCTGCCTGACTGCATCGGGATATGGAAATATTCACAAACCTTGTCAAGTTCAACAACGGTTTTTATAAGTTCGTCTGTGATGTCTGTCGGGTAAGATGTGACAAAACGTATTCTGAATTCCCCGTCAATTGCGTTCAGTTCTCTTAAAAGGTCTGCAAGCCTATAATTTCTGTCTTTAAAGTCTTTGCCGTAGCTGTCAACGTTTTGACCGAGAAGGGTAATTTCTTTAAAACCTTCGTTAAGCGCGTCTTTGGCTTCTTTGATTATCAGCTCCGGCAGTCTTGAACGTTCTCTTCCTCTTGTGTAGGGTACAATGCAGTAGGTGCAGAAATTGTTGCAGCCTTCTGTTATAGGAATCCAGGCATTTACTCCTTTGACTCTTTTAATATCATAGTTTTTTGCCAGATTATCCTCGGTTGCGTTAGTTTCTGTACATTCGCAAACCCTTTTTCCTTTATTAATCCTTTCTATAATTTCAGGAAGGGCATAGATTTTATGGGTTCCGAGAACAAAATCAACATAAGGTGCACGCTTGAAAATGCTTTCGGCCTTTTGCTGGGCAACACAGCCTGATATCCCTATTTTAATAGTTTTAAAATCAACTTTTTCATGTTTCCATTTACCCCACACGCCAAGCTGGCTGAAGGCTTTATCTTCACTAAGCTGTCTGATGGAGCATGTATTAACTATTAATAAATCTGCCTGTTCAGGTTCTTTAGTTTCTTCATATCCCATATATGAGAGCATTCCGAGCATTCTTTCCGTATCGGATTTGTTCATCTGGCAGCCCATTGTTTCTATGTAAACTTTTTTCATATTCTAAAATTCCTGCTATTTATATTAACTGTTAAAATTATAATACAAAAATAGTTAACTCTCTTGACTTTAAGCTGAAAAAATTATATTCTGATATCATAATGGTGTGAAAGGTGTTTATTTTATGGGATTATGTAAGAAAAATGTTTTGTTTCTGCTTCAGGAGCGTACCGAAAAATATGCTGATAAAGTCGCCTTAGGAATGAAAAACAAATACGGATGGCGAGAATTTACTTATCGCGGGATAGGCTTGATGTCAAGAAAGCTTGCGCATTACCTGATTAATGAACTCGGTGTTAAAAAAGGTGACAGGATGGCAATTCTCTCCGAATCAAAGCCCGAATACGGCGCCTGTGTTTTTGCATCGGTTATATCAGGGATGACGGCTGTCCCTCTGGATGTAAAACTGACTAAATACGAACTTAAATCCATTCTGTCGGATTGCGAACCTTCTGTAATTATGGTTTCCGAAAATAATATTGAAATGGCAAGGTATTTGAAGGATGTACTTCCTTCAATAAAAGAAGTTATTTTGATGGATGAACCTTCCGCAGATTTTGATGAAAAAAGTATTTATGAACTTCCCGAAAACTATGATTATAAATGGCGTTTTAGAAGTTCTAATTCAACTGCTTTTATAATTTATACATCGGGAACAACAGGTGCGCCAAAGGGTGTGGAAATAACATTTGCAAATATGCTTGCACAGCTAGATGATTTAAAGATTGCACTTGACGAAATCCTCCCGTATAAGCATGTAAATATACTTTCAATTTTGCCAATGAATCATCTTTTTGAAATGACAGTCGGGTTTTCAACATTTTTAAATTTCGGTTTTTCGGTTTATTACACTCCGAGTCTTAAACCTAAAGATGTTTTAAGCATAATGAGGGAGAAGCAGATTGAATTTATGATTGTTGTTCCGGCTTTTTTAAAGCTTTTGAAAACAGGAATTGAGTCGGAACTGCGAAATTCTCCGAAACATGTTCAAACAGCTTTTAATATAATGTTTAAACTTGCAAAATTTATCCCGTCATACAGAATTAAGAAATTAATGTTTAGAAAAATTCATGAAAAATTCGGCGGTCATTTTTCAGGTTGTATTTCCGGCGGTGCACCTTTGGAAGTTTCTGTAGGCGATTTTTTCCAGAGAATAGGTATAAAAGTCTATCAGGGATACGGGCTTTCTGAAACAAGTCCTGTAGTTTCTGTGAATACAGACAGGCGGAATGATATTGCATCGGTAGGAAAACCGTTAAAAAGTTTTGAGGCAAAAATTAATGAACAGACAGGTGAATTAATGCTTAGAGGACCTGCTGTCATGAAGGGGTATCATAATCATCCGGAATTGACCGCGGAAGTAATTGAGCCTGACGGCTGGCTGCATACGGGTGATATTGCAAAAATAAGCAAAGAAGGGCATATTTATATAACAGGAAGAATTAAAAATATGATTGTTCTTTCGGGTGGGAAAAAGGTATTTCCCGAGGAAGTCGAATCAGTGATTGACAAAAGTCCTTATATTGCAGAGGTTTGCGTGTTGGGAACCACGAGAAATTCCGGTGCAAAGGACGGAACCGAAGAAATAACTGCCGTTATAGTGCCCTGTGAAGATATTGTTCAAAAGTTTGAACGGGATACGGTAGATAAACTTATTAGAGATGAGGTTAAAAAATTATCTTTGAGGTTGACTCCATATAAAAGACCTATTAATATAATTATAAGCAGACAACCTTTACCGAGAACTACAACAAGAAAGGTTAAACGTAAAGAAGTAAAAGAGCTTGTAAATATATAGGAGTTGCCATGAAGAGAGTATTATTATTAGCGTCATTATTAGTTATAGGAATGCCGGTAATTTGTGACGATACTGTTGAAGAAATCAGTATACCGAAATCCGAAGTTATTCCTGTGCAGGAAATTATTAAACCTGTAGATTCTGTTAGGGAAGAATTGCCGCCGAGATGGTCGGAATTTTGTGAAGCAGGTTATGAAAATGCGGTTTATAAAGACAGTCATGACGTTTTTAATTTTATTAGCTTTGTAAAATCGGAACGAGCCAAAAAGAACTATTGGGCTGAGCGCCGTGTAAGTTTTGAAAAATATCTGAAAAGTTGTGAAGTGTTAAGCAGCGAGGCAAAATCTACCTGTTATGCAAATTTGAGAGAAATGGAAACACAGAAAAACGATTTGTATAAGATAAAAAGTAAACAGCTTTTGTATGAAAATAATGTAGATATTCACAGGAGATAATTTTCAGGTATTTTCAATTATTATGTCTGCTTCCTTGATTGCAAGGTCAAGGATTTCATATATATTGCCTATTTTATCGTTATATGTCATTTCGTTTTCAGTATAAACATGTAAAACCTGCAGATAGCTTGAAAGTTTTTCTGCATGATTTGCTATTATATGCAATTTGTCAAAATAAAATCTATTATTCATTGCTATTTAATAGCAATAAAATAGTAATTTTTTGTCAAGGTATTATGTTACTATAAAATTATAATAATAGGCGATTATATGGTAAGAAAATCTTTAAGACCAATAGGTGGTAGCTACGGTATAATAATTCCTAAACTTTATCTTGAAAAAATGGGACTTAATCCTGTTTTGCACGATGTTGATATTGAAGTGAAAGACAAAGTTTTAATGGTTAAAAAGCTCGAGAAAGAAAAAGATAAATAAAAAAAGGCACTTTTTAAAAGTGCCTTTTTGGTTATTGATTATGACATCAAATTATGAAAAATATCTTTTCAACAATCCGTCAAAACCTCTGCCATGGCGTGCTTCATCTTTAGCCATTTCATGAACTGTGTCATGGATAGCATCATAGCCTAATTGTTTAGCGCGTGCCGCAATAGCGAGTTTGCCTTCGCAAGCGCCGTGTTCAGCTTCTGCACGTAATTCAAGGTTTTTCTTTGTTGAATCTGTTACAACTTCGCCTAACAATTCAGCGAATTTAGCTGCGTGTTCAGCTTCTTCAAAAGCGTATCTTTTGTAAGCTTCAGCAACTTCAGGATATCCTTCTCTTTCAGCAACTCTTGCCATTGCAAGATACATACCTACTTCTGTGCATTCTCCTGCAAAATGAGCTCTTAATCCGTCCATTACTTCTTTATCTTCAACTTTTCCATCGCCTACTTTATGTTCGCAAGCATATACTTTTCCTTCTGCTGTGTTGATTTCTTTGAAAGTAGTTGCTCCGCATAAAGGGCATCTTTCGGGAGCTTTATCAGCTTCTGTAGACCAACCGCATACTGTACATACAAATTTAGCCATTTTGACCACCTTTCTTAATTCAAATAATAGCATCTCTTTTTCTACAATATTTATTGTACTATATAATATTTTATTTGTAAAGTAGGAATTATTATCATTTTCCTTTAATACCCTTATATAAATAGGAAAATTAGTTGATATTATAAGTTTATTATCCTTTTTATATAATATTTAGTCTATGTAACGAAATGTAAATATGAATTTAAAAATGGCTAAAATGTAGGTATAATGCCTCATAGGATAGGATAGGATAGGATGTACTGCGCTTCTAGCAATTTTTTTTCTGTTTGTTTTTTTATTAAATTGTAGGTACAAAATAGGAGGTAAGTTAAAATGAGTGTAAATGCGGTTTCTCAAAAACATGATAATTCTGTCCGCAACGGTTTAATTGCAGGTTCTGTCGGGCTTGTAGGAGCAGGTACTGCTGGATATGCGGCAAAATCAATTTTAAAAGACGGGAATTATACAGATGAATTCGTTACTTCTTTTAATAATAAAATGTTTCAATCCAAAGATGGTAAAGCGCTATTAGCAATTTGTTCTTTAGATGAAAAATCTCCGACTTTTTTGGATGAAATGGTTAAAGTAATTAAAGAAAATGCCGAATTGTTTGAAATAGATCCTAAGGAAATAACAAAGTCTGATGTAGATATGGTTAAATTATTAGGTGGAGAAGAACAAGTACGCAATCTTTATTCGGGTGTTATAGATGTACTAAAAGAAACTGTAGGCGATGAATTGACTATAGGCAAAGACACAAATATCGTTGAGCTGGTAAAAAAACATGTACCTGATGATTTGGATGAGATTTTTGACCGTTCCAAAAAAGCTTTTAAAACAGATATTTCGGAAGATAGCAAAGAAGCTCTTGAATATGCTAAAAAATCTCTAAGAAATATAAAACTTAAAGCAGGAGCTGTATACGGCGGTATCGCTGCAGCGGTTCTAGGTTTAGGTGCATATATTTATACAAAGATGGCAAATAAGTAGAAAGAAATTGTTAAATAAATAAGTTCCGCAGAGAGATTTACTATCTGCGGAATTTATTTTGTTACATAAAATCAAAAATCTGGCAGTTCTTATTACCTGTCTTATGATAGTGAATAAGACTGTGTAAAATCAAATTATGATGCATATTTTCTTACATTTTTAACATATATATTTTTATCAGGTGAAGCGGCTACGCTCATCTTTAGTTTAGATATTATAACTTTGATGCAAAATATGTGTGGCGGGTGCAGCGGCTACGCTGCAAAAAAAAAGACCTTGTATTATCAAGGTCAAGGTTGGTTATTTTGGTTATGTTATAGTAATTATGATTAAGTTTCGCTTTACATTGTTTATAATTATCCTGAAAGTTCAGATTTGCCATGACCTGTTAAAATGTTTACAAAACTTTATGTTATTATATAGTTATGTTTGAAAAATTCCGGAAATTTTTCTTATCAAAAATATTAAGGCGTAAGTATTACAGAACCGGTAAATGCAATGCTTGCGGGAAATGCTGTACCCGGATTTACGTAAAACATTACAAACATGTTGTGCAGGATGAAGAAGAATTTAAAAAGCTTCAATATCTCCACAGATTTTATACTTATTTAAAAGTAATAGGTAAGGATGATATAGGATTAATTTTTGAATGCCAAAATCTTGATCCTGTTACTCATAAATGCAAAATTCATAAAACACGTCCCGGAATTTGCAGAAGATACCCGCAAGAAGAATTGTTTTCTATGGGCGGTGCATTATCTGAAGATTGCGGATACAAAATGGAGCCTATTATTTCTTTTTCAGAAGTACTTGAAAAAGAGAGCCGGAAAAAATTTAGGTAATATCTGTATTATTTAATTCTACGATATCAAAAGAATCTTCAAGATTTGTGTTTTTGGGCTTTTCGAGTGTGATATCTAAATTATCTTTTCTTCCATGTATAATAATATGTTCTTCAGGTTTTTTAATTCCTGCAAGTATTGATGTTTCGATTTGCGGCTTATCACACAAAATATCTGCTATTTTTGTCAGAGTCGCTGATGTATTTTCTCCGTTCGGGGCATCTATTTTACTGCCTCCGATAATCCAGGCTGTTAATGCATTTTTTGATTTTATTTTAAGGTCATCTATTTTTAAAACTATTTGACTAAGTAAGTTATCAATATTACCTTTTGTTGGAATATATTTAACAAAACCATCATTATCGCCTTTTATAATTACAATAAATTTATTATCATTTACATTTGTTGTATATATCTGTCCTCTTATAAGTCTGCCTTTTTTTGTTGGATCGAGGTTTTTTGATAATCTGGAAATTTTAAATGAGATATTATCATATCTTTTGGGGTCAAATATCAGATTTGTGTGACCTTGAAAACTTACATTATTCATAAATTTATAAACTCCTTTTTTTTATTTTGTTTTTTATTAAAATACGAAAAAAATTTTTTTTGCTACTTTCGGGCAATGAAAAATTCTGCATTGTAGTTTAAGCTGATAATGTGGAATAATTAGAAAGGGAAATATGAAAAATATAATATTAATAATAAGCTGGTTGTTTTTTACCATTCCTGTATTTGCTGTTTGCAGTATAACAGGTGCGGCATGTACGGCAACATCAAACTGGGAAACAAAACCTCTGGGCCAGCGGCTTGTACCTGACAATTTGCAGGATATTCAAAGAACGGACGCATTTCAGCCGTCTTACAGAAAGCCATATTATGACATGTTGATAAATACGGAACAGGAAAATACAGCTTTACCTCCTCAAAGTGATTATAATTCAAATTGTCAGTTCGGAGTTTGCCTGCCAGGAGAAACTACAGGTGCCGGTGCCGAGTTAGTCGAATAGAAAAAGCCGGGTTATTTATTACGGTTTTTTCCCGCTGCAAAGCAAGGCATATTTTCCCCCTCCTGTCGGAGGGGGAAAATATTAATTTTTTGTTTATTTTTTTAAGATTTGAAAAAAAAAGTGTTATAACATAAATATAGTTAATGGAATGTTAATGATTAGTAAAGGAGATAATTAATTATGGCTAAAACAATTGGTATTGACTTAGGTACAACAAACTCTGTTGTAGCAGTCAT
>CALUUR010000030.1 GCA_944324015.1 Candidatus Gastranaerophilales bacterium | reverse complement strand
GTAGATATTTGCGGATCTTTCTTCCCCTGTAAGATCAGGCTCATTGTAGAAGAAGATATTCCATATTCCACAGCAAGTGTAGTCGGAGCTTTACCGTTGCATAATTCTTTGACTACTTTTGCTAATGACACTTTTAGGATGTTTAATTTTTCCTTTCTATTCATGTCAGTATTCTAAAAACATCCCAAAAGTACTTCCTTTGCGTACGTGAAAATAGGGATTTTTAAGAATTTGGGTAAAATAAAAAGAGATAAAGGATATATCCTTTATCTCTTTTTATTTATTAAAAATTAGTTTATTTCCCTGTAACATAGTTCAGAAGAGTTCTGACGCCTGCGCCTGTTGCTCCTGCTATGAATTCTTTCTGCGGTTTTTCAAGATATGCAGTACCCGCAATATCTATGTGGCACCATTTTGTATCTTTTACAAATTCCTGTAAAAATACGCCTGCAGCTGATGCTCCGCCATAACGTGAACCAGTGTTTTTCATATCAGCAATATCTGATTTCAGGCTGTCTTTGTATTCTTTGAACATCGGTAACTGCCAGTATGTTTCTCCTGAATCTTTTGCGGTTTTGATTAGTCTTGCAATCATTTCTTCATCGTTGCCCATAATCCCTGATGCAACTGTTCCGAGGGCTACCATGCAGGCGCCTGTTAGTGTTGCAATATCAATTACTTCATCAACACCGAGTTCGCATGCATAACAAAGTGCATCTGCAAGAGTTAATCTGCCTTCTGCATCTGTGTTATCAACTTCTATGGTTTTACCGTTTTTGGCTGTTAAGATATCGCCCGGCTTGTAAGATGAGCCTGAAGGCATATTTTCACAGGCTGCAATTATACCATGAACTTCCATATCAGGTTGTAATTTTGACAACGCCTTCATTACACCTAACACACATGCTGCTCCTGACATATCATCTTTCATTGTAAGCATTGATGATGGCGGTTTAATATCAAGTCCGCCTGAATCAAAGCAGATGCCTTTACCGATAAGGGCAATTTTTTTCTTAACATTTTTGCCTGTATATTTCATGTGAATGAATTTTGGCGGTTGAACGCTTCCCTGACCGACAGCCAGATATGCGCCCATTCCCATTCTTTCGATTTCTTCTTTATCAAATACTTTTGTTTCAATTCCTTCCAATCCTTTTGCAAGTTCTGCAAGTTTTGAAGGGGTTGCAATCTGTGCAGGAGTATTTGCTAAATCTCTTGTGAATTTCATTGATTCGCCAAAAATAATTCCTTCATTTACATCTTCCTGTGAAAATTTTGCAAATGTAATTTCATCTAGGTGGTGTGCTTTTTCTGATTTGTATTTGTCATAAGCATAATCAGCTATCATAGCTCCGATTGCGGCAGATTTTCCGTAATCTGCATTGACATCAAAATCAAAAATTGCTTTTTTAGCTTTAATCTGGTGTAATTTTTTTACTGCTTTTGCTACGGCTTCTCTCATTTTATTGTGGTCAAATTCTTCTTTTTTACCGAAGCCGACTATCAAGATTTTATCGGCAGAAATTTGTCCTAGAGTATGCAAAAGATATGTCTGGCCGAATTTGCCTTCAAAACGGTCTTTATCAACTGCATAAGTATTAGCAAGCTCCTGTGAAGTCTTTTCACCTTCAAATTTATTGATAATCAGAACTTCAACGGGAGTATTTTTAACGTCTTGTGAAACTTTAATTTCCATAATATCTCTCTCCTTTTTACGGTTGCAAGTATACCACTATCAACACCTTTTGTAAATCAGCATTTGATATATGTATCAATTTTTAAATTAATACTATACAAAAATGTATAATCATGGTATCATATTGACAGATGTAGTAGGTAAATATTTTTTGGAAATATATGCAATAAAATTTATTTAAATACTTAAATAGTTTGAAGCTCGATAGGATATATGTATCGGGCATTGCGTGTATTATTAAAAAATAGAAAAGGATAAGGTATAAAACTTTATGGACTTTTTATTGATTATTGCGGTTATTGCGGTAATAGCATTAATCGCTGTGCTTTTTGTCCAGCAAAGCAAGATGAAATCTGCGCTTTTATCCGTTGAAAAAGACAAAAAAGCATTGGAAGAAAAAGAAAAACTGCTCCTAAAAGAGGCAAGAATCAAAGCAATTGAAGAATTGCAAGAAGACAGAGAAAAACTTAACGAAGAAGAAAGAGAAAGAAGACAGGAACTTACAAGACAGGAACAAAAACTTGCAAAACGCGAGGATATGCTTGAAGATAAAATTCAGGAATATACTGATAAAGATCTTCAGGTTCAAAGAAAAATTGATGAACTTCTTGAAAAAGAAGATTATCTGGCAGAAATTGTCCAAAAACAAACAACAGAACTTGAAAGAATTTCCGGCATGTCTGCTGAGGATGCAAAAAATATGCTTTTAGACCAGTTAAAGCATGATCTGGCTCAGGAGCAAATGCAGCTTATAAGAGAAAATGAAGCAAAAATAAAAGAAATATCTCTTGAAAAATCAAAAGAAATCCTTTCAACAACAATGCAAAGATGTATGATAGAGCAGGTTGTGGAAACAACAGTTTCCGTTGTAGCTTTGCCAAACGATGAGATGAAAGGGCGTATAATCGGACGTGAAGGACGTAATATCAGAGCTTTAGAAACTTTAACAGGTGTTGATTTAATTATTGACGATACTCCTGAAGCTGTTGTTTTATCAAGTTTTGATCCTGTAAGGAGAGAAATTGCAAAACTTGCTCTGGAAAAACTGATTGTGGACGGCCGTATTCACCCTGTACGCATTGAGGAAATGGTTGAAAAAGCTCAGGAAGAAATTGATAGAAAAATCTGGGAAGAAGGCGAAAACGCTGCTCTTGAAATGGGGGTTATGGGTTTAAATAAAGAGTTAATAAAAACTCTCGGACGCCTTTATTACAGAACAAGTTACGGTCAGAATGTTTTGAAACATTCTCTGGAGGTCGGTCATATTGCGGGAATGCTTGCTGCAGAAATCGGCGCAAACGAAAAAATTGCAAAACGTGCAGGTCTTTTGCATGATATCGGAAAAGCCGTTGACCAGACTCAGGAAGGCACGCATATTCAGCTTGGTGTTGAAATTGCTTCAAGGTACGGAGAAAGTCCTGAAGTTATTCATGCAATAGAAGCCCACCATGATGATGTTGTTGCAAATACAATTGAAGCTGTGCTTGTAAAAGTTGCAGATGCAATATCGGCAGGCAGACCCGGTGCAAGACGCGACACACTTGAAATTTACATCAAACGTCTGCAAAAAATCGAAGAAATCGTAAACAGTTATGAAGGAATAAAACAATCTTTTGCGGTTCAGGCGGGACGCGAGGTTAGAATTATCGTTGAAGCCGAAAAATTTGACGATTTAGCTTCTCAAAAGCTTGCAAGAGATGTTGCAAAACGTATAGAAGATGAACTTGATTATCCTGGACAGATTAGAGTGACGGTGGTTAGAGAGTTCAGAACAACGGAAATAGCAAAATAGAATACAAGAAGTTCAGAAGACAGGAGGGCAAGCTGATTTTATATAGCAGTTTGACTTCCTGCCTCGGGACATTCGGATATATAAACTATGATAAAGCGTGATGATGAAACTTTAAAAATTTTATTTTTTGGAGATATGGTCGGTAAACCGGGCAGATATGTGTTGCGCGATTATTTGTCGGCACATAAAGAAAAATATGATTTTGTAATTGCTAATGTAGAAAATGCATCTCATGGTTTTGGTTTAACTGAAAAAAATTATAATGAAATCTCTGAATATGGTGTTGATTGTATGACTTCCGGAAACCATATATGGGACAAAAAAGAGATTTTAAACTATATCGATAAGGCTGATAAATTAGTCAGACCTTTTAATTATCCTTTGAATACTCCCGGATTCGGAAGCCGTATTTTTGAGCTTGCTAATGGTGTAAAAATTGCTGTAATAAATCTTTTGGGCAGAGTGTTTATGTCGCCAGTTGACTCTCAATGGGACAAAGCTGTTGATGAAATAAAACGTTTAAAAGAAATAACTCCGATTGTAATAGTTGATTTACACGCGGAAGCTACTGCAGAAAAAATATGTTTCGGACGTTTTTGTTCAGAGCTCGGGGTAAGTGCGTTTTTCGGGACACATACTCATGTCCAAACAGCAGATGAAAGAATTATAAATGGTATGGGGTATATTACGGATGCCGGTTTTTGCGGGGTATATGACAGTGTAATCGGAATGGATTATAAGACTTCTCTTAACCGCTTTATAACCTGTATTCCGGAACGTTATGATGTAGCAGACGCTAATGTCGTCCAACTTAATGCTGTTGAGGTTGAAATAAACCCGATAAGCGGACATACTGTTGCTATAAAAAGAGTTTTTTTGTTATCAGATAAAGAAAAGGACGCGGACAATGAAAAGTGATTTACACATCCATACTCTGTATTCGGACGGTGTTTTTTCTCCCGAAAAAATTGTCGATACGGCAATAGATGTCGGTCTGCGGGTAATTGCTCTGACGGATCACGACAATGTTTTGTCATATCCGGTTGCAAAAGATTACCTGAAAAAGACAAACAGAGATGATAAGTTGGAAATTATTCAGGGAATAGAGGTCAATACTCTCTATAAAAATTATGAGGTTCATATTTTAGGTTATTTTATGGATGTTAATAACAGTGATTTCCAAAATATGCTAAAAATTCAACAGCAGGCTCGTATAAAACAAACTAAAGAAATAATAAATCTTCTTGCAAAAAAGGAAGGTATAAAGATTAAGTTTGAAGATATAAAAAAACAGGTTGCAGAAGGCGGAAGTATAGGCCGTCCTCATATTGCAAAAGCTATTACAAATGCAGGCGGGACTTCAAGTGTTATTGAGGCTTATTCAAAATACATCCATGATGATTCACCTGTTTATGTTCAAAGAAAAACTGTTTCGCCTCAGGATGCGGTTGAAATTATCTATGATGCCGGAGGTGTACCTGTTATTGCACATCCTCATGATATTGATATTGCCGAAGATTTAATCAAGGAATTAATGCAATACGGACTGCGCGGAATAGAGGCTTATCACAGAAAACATTCTCCTGCATGTGTTGAATATTTTTCATCAATGGCTGAGGAATTAGGACTAATTGTAACGGGCGGGTCTGATTTTCATGCCCCCAATATTATGAACGGGCAGATTATTCTCGGTAAGAACTTTGTTCCGGAATGGGTTTATGACAAGCTTGTTGAAGAAAAAAAACGTATAGATTTGGCTTGAGGTTGTATGACAGGGAAAAAACGTTTTTGGAAACTTGAATATTCTATTGCGGTATTTGTCATGCTCGGTGTGATCTTACTTATAATGCCGGTTTCGATAGAAAACTCACGTCAGGCAAATTTTATTTCCAAATGGAATGAAAAATTAAATCGTGTTGAATATATGTTTTCTGTAATAAATGCTCATATTACAGATGATATGCTGAAAAGTATGAAGAAGGCTAAAACTTCCTCAGAACGTGAAAATTTATTGCTTGCAATAATCAAACCTTATATGCGTATAAAAAGTTTGCCTATAAGGCATTATAAACCGCGTTATATGAATGGAGCAAGGGTTTATAAAGGGCAGAGATACTATTTTGAAGATTTTTATTTCGCTGAAAATAATACAATTGTCGGGATAAAAGATATTAAAAGTGAAAAGTCTGATGATGTTTTATTCATAATGATGTTTGATATGAATGGTATTTTGCCGCCAAACAGATGGGGGAAGGATATTTTCGGTATAAATATATATGACGGCGGAAATATTGAGCCTTTCGGTTTTGATGAAAATATGGTTGAACTGAAAAAGGATTGTTCTGAAACAGGTACGGGGGTAAGCTGTTCTTATTATTATAAAATCGGCGGAGGTTTTGATGACTGATATAAAACGTGTTTGTGTTTTTGCATCTTCCTGCAATTTTTTGGATGAATCTTATTACAAAGCAGCTTCTGAATTCGGAGATTTACTCGGTAAGGCCGGATTTGATATGGTGTACGGTGGAAGTTCTTTAGGTTTAATGTGGGCGTGTGCTGAAAAAGTAAAAGGAAACGGCTGTCAAATAATCGGAGTTATGCCCGAAAAACTCCATAATATGGGTGTTTATACAGACGAATGTGTGGAACTTTTCGTCACGCCTTGTATGAGAAGCAGGAAAGCAAAAATGGATGAACTATCAGATGCTGTTGTTGCGCTCCCGGGCGGTTTTGGAACTTTAGAGGAATTTTCTGAAATGATTGTTCAAAAACAATTGGGATATAACAACAAACCTATAGTGCTCTTGAATACAAACGGTTTTTATGATAAATTGGTTGAGTTTTTTGATGAAATTATATCTCAAAAGTTTGCGGGTAAAGCTTCCGGAAAACTTTATTATGTTGCGGATACTCCAAATGACGCAATAGAATATTTAAAAAATTATGAGCCCGAAAATATAGCGGTTACAAAAGAACATATTTACAATAGGTAACAATTAGTAAATTTTTTCTCCTTAATTGTTTTTATATAAATATAAGATGTTATTTTGGGGGAAATTTATTATGGCAAATGAATATTACAGTTTTAAGCTGAATCCTCGATTTGTATCCTATTTTAAATCTTTGGAAGATGCAAATTTTAAATATAAAAATTTACTTAATGAGTCATTAAGTAAGCCGGAAAAAAGGCAGGATCCTATTTTTGAGCAGAGGCTGCATGATGCTGAGGCTGCCCGACAAAAAGCTGAGAGCTTTTTTTGTGAGGAACCGGGAAGTATACAGGATATTAGTTCCGGACAAATAACTGAGAATGAAGCGGAACAATCTGCAGAAGTTGTCGGAAGACAGGTTGACCGTTATATGGGTAAGGTTAAATCATGGTATGCATAAAAAAAATCGGGCATTATGCCCGATTTTTTAATATTTTAACATTGAAACTGTTCTTGGCGAATCTGTTAATTTTTCCCGCCCGTTTAAGTCTGTTAATTCTATTAAAAATGCTATTCCAACCAGATTAGCTCCTGTTTTTTTGATGAGTTTACAGGCTGCTTCCGCTGTTCCGCCTGTTGCAAGAAGATCATCTACGATTAAAACATTTGCCCCCTGCGGGAATGCGTCTTTATGAACTTCAATTTTATCCGTGCCGTATTCAAGCGAATATTCCTGTGAATATGTTTCTGCAGGGAGTTTATTAGGTTTTCTTATGGGGACAAACCCTGCATTTAATTTATAAGCCATAGGCATACCGAAAATAAATCCGCGGCTTTCAATACCCGCGATATAATCTATTTTTACATCCTTAAATTGATCACACAGGTAGTCTATCATAACCCGTAGTGTTTCAGGGTCTTTCAGCGCTGTTGTAATATCTCTGAATATAATTCCCGTTTTTGGGAAATCTTTTACATCTCTGATTTTATTTTTTACATCAATAAGTGTTTCAGTTGTCATTATTTTTCTCCTTTTTCGGCTTCATTATTAGTTTTAGTGTAATTAGCTGCTGAAACTAAAGTTTCTGTTTTTTCAGCCAGAATTTGTTTTAACCTTTCTGTGTATTTTTCAGTGTATTCTTTTGTATATTGCTTCGTTTTTTCTAATTCTTTTTTTATGAAAGCTTTTATACTTGCTTCTTCTTCCATAACAAGGCCGTGTGCGGTTTTACCCCAGTTCATATCTTTTTTCATAAATAGGATTTTGAAACATATATATAGTACAAGCGGGAACCATATTATAAATAGATAAACAGATGTTTCAAGAGCCTCAAAAGTTGCATCTAATCTCGGCATATAATCATAACGTCTGAGAGCGTATCTTGCTGCGAAGAAAAAGCCAAATCCAATTATACATCCAATAAAAATTGAGGAATAAAGCATATGCGGCGGTGCCTGTTTTGCAAGTACTTTAAAACCTCTTATGAGTATTTCCATTAAAAACCAGCCCGGCATAATAAACTGCGTTATATATGCTGTCATATCAAGGCTGGCACGCAAAGACATATCTTTAGAAAATAATACATCTCCGGCATATTCAAGGTATCTTCTTATGGTTCCTTCCAGCCATCTTCTTCTCTGCCTGTAAAGCGGTCTTATATATATAATTCCTTCTTCATATACAATAGCATCTGGACAAAATCTTATATCCCAGCCTTTTATATGCAGTCTTGTAGACATATCAAGGTCATCTACGATTGTATAGTTATTCCAACCGCCGATATCATCTATTGCCTGACGTTTTATAAGTTCTCCGTTTCCTCTAAGTTCAACAGCCCCTTTTATAGAATCACGCCCGACCTGAAAATGTGTATCCATTGTATATTCATTATTCTGGCATCTTGTTAACAGGTTCTGATTTTTATTTCGTATAACTTTTCTTGCCTGAACAGCCCCTACATCTTTCGGTTCAAGATGCGGGATAAGTTTTGAAAGAAAATCAGGCTCTACGGTCGCATCAGCGTCAAATACAAGAATTGCTTCTCCTTTTGCAATTTTATATGCGTCATTTAGAACAGCAGATTTCCCGGGAAATGCATCTTTATCCCTTATTAATGCTTTTACTTTATCATATTTTTTTTCTAAATCTTTTATAACAACGGCTGTGCTGTCTGAGCTTCTGTCATCAATTACGATAATTTCAAAATTCCCGTAATCCATGTTCAAAATATTTTCGACAGTTCCAGCTATAACAGTTTCTTCGTTATGTGCGGGTATGAGCACAGATACAAAAGGTTTGTAATCAGGATTTATTATCTGCGGATATTTTTGAAGTTTTCTTTTTTGAAATTTGTAAGAAAGGTTCATAAAAAGCGCATAAATAAACATGAACGTACATAAAAGCGCCAATCCCCATACTGTATTAAAATAACTTTGAAAGATGTAAATAAAAATTCCGAGTCCGAATACTATAGTGAATAGTAATAATCTTTCCTTCATTTTTGAAATACCTTTTTGTACTCCCGTAATTCCTACAATATTATATCAAAAACTAAATTTAAGTGTTTAAATTTCATATATTTCATTACTTTTTGTAAAAAATTTCATCTGTTTATATGTTTTTCGTCTTTAAATTTGTAAAAAAACGTTAAAATGCTTGCGTTATAAAAAAATTCAGCTATAATGATTTATGTACAAAGAAGAAGGAGTTTTTATTATGAACAAAGAAGAATTAGTACAAGAAATTGCAAAAAAATCAAGTGTAACTCAAAAAGAAGCTTCAGAAGTATTGAGTGCTTTAATTGAAACTATTCAAAAAACAGTTTCTAAAGGTAAAAAAGTTACTTTAGTCGGCTTCGGTACATTTGAATCAAGAAAAAGAGCTGCAAGAATCGGCAGAAACCCTCAAACTGGCAAGGAATTAAAAATCCCTGCAACAACAGTTCCTGCATTTTCTGCCGGTAAAAAATTCAAAGAAGCTGTTAACAAAAAATAAGCAATTTTTTGAATTAAAAAATTTGAAGGCACTCTTTAGAGAGTGTCTTTTTTATTTTTTTTATGTTACATTAAATGCGTAGTTTATTAAAAAAAAGGTATAGAACATGCGAATAATTATAAATTCCAATAGCTTCGGGGGGGGGGCACATAACGGCTTAGTACAAGATATTTACAGTATATTTGGAGGCAAAAATGCCTAAAATATCTATTGTATTGCCGGTTTACAATGTTGAAAAATATTTACCGGAATGTATTGAAAGCCTTGTTAACCAAACTTTGAATGATTTGGAATTTATTTTTATTGATGACGGTTCAACAGACAATTCTATAAAGATTCTTGAAGGTTATGCAAAAAATGATTCAAGATTTGTGATTATTTCTCAAAAAAATCAAGGTCCGGGTATTGCAAGAAACATGGGGTTGAAGCTTGCAAAAGGCGAATATGTAACATGCCTTGATCCTGATGACTGGTTTGAATTGAATGCTATGGAGGTTTTGTATAAAAAACTTAAAGAAACGGGAGCGGTGGCGCTGCAATTTGATTGGAAATCATGGGACGAAATTACCAATAGTTCTTATTTTTGCCATAATTCATTTGAAGAACGCATTATCAAACTTGGATGCTCTGATATATTGAAATCGGGGTACTTTGACTGGAGAACATACAAATCTTTGTTTTTTATTTTATCCGGAGGAACTTGGGGGCGTATATATTCAACAAAATTTATACGAGAAAACAATATAAGATTTTCTGACATATTTATCGGGGAAGACAGATTGTTTGGGGTAATGACCTTAATTTGTGCCCCGAAAATATACTATTTAAATGAATTTTTTTATAATTACAGAATACGTTCAAGTTCCCTGACACGCAAACCATCAGAAAGATATTTTAATTGTCCTTTTGTTTGTTATGATGAGATAGAAGAATTTTTAAAAAGCAAAGGATGTTTCGAAGACCTGAAAGAAGTATTCTACAGCTCTCGAATATCGTTTTACAGGATGGTATTTAACCTCCTTCCAAACAGCAGAAAAAAAGAATATAAAAAATTATGCAGAAAAAAATTACCTTATGAGGATTACAAAAATGTTTTCAAACTTAAAGAATCATTTATAAAAAATATTTTTTCTATAGAAAATGTAAGCCGTCATGATGGGAGGTATAAACAAATAGTTATATTTGGTTTTCCTATTGAAATAAAAAAGAAAAATTAAGTCTAAATTATGTTAAAACCCTGCTTGGTTGCGCAGCAGCTATGCTATTTTTAGTTAAGATAAAACGGGTTTATCCAAAAAACGATTAACGGGTACAGCGGCACGCTGCCTAGTCGACAGAAAAGATTTCTTTAATATCGTCCATTGTCAATGACTTAACGATGTTTCTATCAACGGAAATTACGCTGTCAACAAGGTTGCGCTTAACTGTTTTGAGTTTCTGAATTTTTTCTTCAACAGTATTTTTTGTTATAAGTCTGTATACAAAAACTTTTTTAGTCTGCCCGATGCGATAGGCTCTATCTGTGGCCTGATCTTCAACTGCAGGATTCCACCACGGGTCGTAATGGATTACGTAATCTGCACCTGTAAGGTTCAATCCTGTCCCGCCTGCTTTTAAGCTGATTAAGAAAATAGGAATTGACGGTGTTGAATTAAATCTTTCAACAGCTCCCTGTCTGTCTTTTGTTTTTCCTGTCAGGTATTCGTACGGGATACCTTCTCTTTCAAGCCAGCCTTTAATTAAATCAAGCATATCTACAAATTGGCTGAATAAAAGTATTCTGTGGCCTTCGTCAATAATTTCTTCAAGCATAGCTTTGAGTTTTTCGAACTTGCCTGATTTCATAATATTTTTGACGTTTTCTTTGTCGTAAAGTCTAGGGTGACAGCATATCTGGCGTAATCTGAGAAGTGCAGAAAATATTGAAAGCCTGCTCTTTTCAAGTCCGTTCTGTTCAATAGATTTGAACAATTCTTCTTTTGTACTGTCAAGAACCTGTAAGTAGAAATCTCTTTGTTCATCCGTAAGTTCGCAGTATGCAATGTTTTCAACTTTATCAGGCAAATCTTTTGCGACATCTCGTTTCATACGGCGCAGGATGAATGGATAAATCTGTAATTTTAAACGTTTTTCAACAGTTTTATCCTGACGTTCCATAATCGGATTAACATATCTGTAATTGAATTCAGACATACTGAACAAGAATCCCGGCATTAAAAAGTCAAATACAGACCATAATTCTTCAAGTTTATTTTCAATAGGAGTTCCTGAAAGCGCGAGCTTATGTGAGGCCTGCAGTTTTTTAACAGCCTGTGCCGTCTGTGACATTGCGTTTTTGATATTCTGTGATTCGTCAAGAATTACATATCTGAAATTGTAGTCTTTTAGTTTTGAAATGTCGCGTCTTACAAGGGCATAGCTAGTAATTATAACATCATAATTCGGAATTTCTTTGAACAGTTGTTTTCTGTCAACACCGGACAATTTTAATGTTGTCAATGTCGGTGCAAACTTTTGAATTTCCGATTCCCAGTTAAATACAACAGTTGTCGGACATATTACAAGAGTCGGAGCAGGGCTGTCTTCTTCTTTGGCTTTTTGGATAACTGCAAGTGCCTGCAAAGTTTTTCCGAGTCCCATGTCATCCGCAAGTATTCCGTTAAGTCCGTATTTGTACATAAACCAAAGCCAGCCGAAACCTTTAGTCTGGTATTCGCGGAATTCTGCATTAATACCTTCAGGTAACTTCAAATCCTCAGATGCTGAGAAGTTTGACATTTGTTTCCAGAAGTTTTCAAACTCTTCGCTTAGTACAAGCTCAACATTAAGGTTTTTGAGTTCGTTAATCAAACCTGCGCGGTAAGTCTTTACAATAAACTTGTTTTCATTATTTCGATATACGTCAAACGAGTTAAACGCGCGCATAATCGAATAAATATCCTGCGCCGGATATTCTACAAAGCCGAGACTTCTTATACGGCTGTATTTTTCACCGCTTTGAATTGTTTCATAGACCTCATCAAAATTGATAATTTCTTCTCCTGCCTGACCGTACAAAAATATTTCAAATGAGTCTTCCGCTTCTTCTGAAAAGTCAATTTTTGCGCAGAGTTTAAAAGGAGCATCCATAAGTTTGAAAAAGGTCATATCGTCTTTTTCTACAAATTTCCACCCCTCGCCTGCCTGCTTAATATAATAGTTATAGAAATCTATGGCATTTTCTTTTTCTAACGCGAGGTTATTTGTCTGCATCGGAACAAATTTGCAGGCAAGAAGCATTTGATAAGCTTCCTGCTCATGTTTAAGATTTCTCTTAATCCAGTATACCAGATCTTCACCCTGTTTTTTTATTGTAATATATGGAGCTTTTTCAGCCGTAGTTTTAGAATACGGAACTACAACTCCGTCATATTCAAATTCTAGCGAAGCTTTCAGAGATTGGTCATAATCAATCCCCATAGTTACAATATTTAGAGGCGGACGTTCTTCAAGCATAAGCTTGCTGATATTGTCAGCAATTTCAACATCCATAATTTCTCTGAGTTTTGGTAATTCTTCATATATAAACTTCCCGCCGTCGGCATCTTTTAAATCCGTAAATGAAGATTTAAGAATATTTTGCGGGATTGAGCTCATTGCAATATTGGTCGGAAAAATTATATTTTTGTATCTTCCCCATTTTAAATGTCTTGAAAAATACCTTACTTCCTCAAGCGGATAAACATCATCTTTATCCGGACGTTTCCATTCAAGCGAAAGTAAAATTGTTCCCTGAGCCCCTGTGTTTACCGTTAAAACTAATTTCCATTCTTCGTCAGTGAATTTTAGTCTGTCTTTTGTTTTTTCATCCAACACTTCGTCTGCTTTAGAAAGGAGTGTAAACATCGGCCCGAATTTGGTAATCGGAATATCGTACCATCCGGCCTTTTTATCCTGTCTTGATATTGTCAAAAGCTGCTGAAATATTGCAACTTCAACCTTTTGAGAATTGTTTAATTCAAAGTTTTTATCCTGTTTTTGAGCTTCAATAAGTGCTCTCAGTATAGGCTCAATCTGTCTTACAACTTTTCCTGTTTCTCTGGAGCGTACAAGCACAGAGAAGAAGTTTGCTTTTCTTTTTGAATTAAAGTGGAAAATATAATTTCCCTGCGGTTCTTCTGTAAGTGCCGTATTTTCATCAGGAAAATCAAATTCCATGCCGTATTTGGTTTCGAGCCAATCTTCGTAGGCATGTTCATCAATAGCTTTTAGTGCAACCGCAACCGCATGTTTGCACCATTCTTCTTTTAGCGGACAGTTACATCTGGCTTCAACCTTGTTTTTCTTAAAAATTAGGTCAGTATTGTAGTGATCTTGAAAATTCCCTTTAACTTTTGCCATATAAAAGTTTTTTTCAGGATAATTATCAAATACCATATCTTTAAGATGGTATTCATAACCTCTGCGCCAGCTTCCCGCACTTGCATTTTCTTTTATATATTTGTAATTAAATTCCTGTGGTTTAACACTCATTATGTTTTAGAGTATCTCTTTCTTTCCCTAAGGGTACAAATTATCGGATATAGAATAAATTCTATAAGCCCTTAATAACAACAATGATATTATTGCATAAAGAATAAAAAAAGGCAAGATATTTATCCTAATAAAATATGAAAATGGAAGAAATAAGCGAACACAATGCCGAAAAGTGCTCCCATAATAACTTCAAACGGGGTATGTCCGAGTAATTCTTTGAGTTTCCCGCCAATTGCCTGAACATCATGCTTATAAAAATCATCCATCATTCTGTTTAGGCAAGCTGCAGTTTTGCCTGCTGCACGTCTTACACCCGCCGCATCATACATTGTTATAAGAGCATACCCTATAGCAATTGCAAACGCTATAGAATTCCAGCCTTCGATAATTCCGACTGCTGTAGATAGTCCCATTACTCCTGCGGAATGGGAGCTTGGCATACCGCCTGTTGTTGTAAAGATTTTAAAATTTATTTTTCTGGTTTTTATGGTAAATATAATAAATTTAATAAGTTGAGCTATAAAAGCAGCTAAAACTCCGGCTGCTAAAGCTTCATAACCTGTATTTAAGATGCTTTTTATCATATATATCCTTAATTTACTCTCTTACGTTATTCAAGTATAGCATAAGAAAATAATTTTTGTACAATACGTGAACATAACAAATATTATTAGAAGTTAATAAGTCTCTAAGACGTTAAGACGTTAAGTTCACTTAGGCAGCGTTTCGCTGCAAAAAAATAAACTTATTGTTTCCCCTCTCCAAAGGAGGTAGGGTTATTGATTACTCCCTCCCTTTTTAGGGAGGGCAGGGGTGGGTAACAGACTTTTAAGTTTATGCGATTGCGTGTCAAGCACGCAATGACGAAAATTATTTTTGAAAAATTTATTTTATATGCGGGAACTATACATCCCCGCACCCCGCACTTAATTTATTTTGTGAGCTCTGCTCACCGAAAAAAGCTTGCCCTCCTACATTCCTGCCCTCTGTTTGCGAATCTTTTCACTCTCATGTGAGAGTGAAAAGATTCCTATAATATTTGTTATGTAAATCAACGAATTCTGATTTTATTCAATATTTCTTCAAATACTTCTGATTTAAGATTATTTTTCTCTAAAATATTAAAACATTTATCAATCAGTTTGTTTAATTCCTCTTTTGATTTTTCTATTCCGTAAAGACTTGTATATGTAAGTTTGCCTTCTGCTTTATCTTTGCCGATTGTTTTACCCATTTGTTCAAAAGTTGAGGTTTCATCAAGGATATCATCAGCGATTTGGAAAGCTATCCCCAAGTTTTGTCCGAATTCGGTTATTTGTTCGATTTGTTCATCATTTGCTTCTGCTATTATTGCCCCTGTTCTCAATGCAAGTTTAAACAAATCGGCTGTTTTATGTGTATGAATATATTGAAGTGTTTTAGCAAGCTCTTCTGTTTCAATATCAATTTTCCCTGAAAATTCAAAAGACTGCATGAGTTTTTCACTTTCAATATCAACGACCTGGCCTGCTATGACACCGTATGCACCCGCTGCATGGAAATATTCCCCCATAATTTTAATAAGTTTATCTGCTCCAAGTGTTTTTGAGTGTTTTAAAATTATCTGCGGGGCAAAAGTTAAAAGCGCATCGCCTGCAAGAACAGCATGTGCTTCCCCGAAAACTTTGTGATTAGTCAATTTCCCGCGTCTGTAATCGTCATTATCCATACATGGAAGATCATCATGAATAAGTGTTTGTGCATGAAGCATTTCTATAGCACATGCAGTCGGAATTGCATCCTCATAATTCCCGCCGAACATGCGGCAGGTTTCAAGGCACATTACAGGTCGCAGACGTTTCCCGGGTAAGGTTACAGTATATTTCATCGCTTTGAAAATTCTTTGCGGGTACTGTACCGGCATAAATTTATCAATCTGTTTGTTTATTAATTCAATATAATCATTCATCTTCATTGGCAATATCCTTATAAATCTGCTGCTTCAGAGTATTTCTTGCGCTTTGGCGTTTTTTTTCGCTTATTTTTGCAATGTGTTTATTGTGTATGAGTTTTTTTGAATTTTCTTCTTTTTTCCCCTCATACTTAACTTTTTCTTTGTATTCTTTAGCTTCATTAACGAATTCAAGATAACTTTCATATCGTGTGCTGTCAATTTTATCAATATGTGCAAGCACATTACATCCATCTTCGTGTATGTGCAGGCAGTCTGCGTATTTGCATCCGCCGCGGAATTGCGAGATGTCTTCAAACAGTAAATCTACATCAGCAGGAAGTATAAAGTCAAATCTTACGTTGCTGAAGCCCGGAGTGTCGACAATTTTAGAAACATCATTGATTTTTATAATTTCGCAATGGCGTGTCGTATGTGTACCGCGTTGAGTTTTTTCACTTACTTTTTTTGTTTTGAGATTTAATTCCGGATTAATCGCATTAACAAGGCTTGATTTCCCGACTCCGGAATTCCCGCATAAAACGGATATTTTCCCTTTAAGAAGCTTTTCAAAGGCTTTAATCCCTTTGTGTTCCGTTGCAGATGTAAATACTATTTTATATCCGAGCGGAGTGTAAATATTTTGTATTTTATTTTTGAGTTTTTTCTCCCATTTTAAATCTTCTTTGTTGAAACATAAAATTGTCGGAATATTGTAGTATTTGGCAAGAGCTATATATCTATTAAGCTGATGCAGGTCAAGGTCGGGTTCTTTTAATGCCGATACTATTACAACTTGATTAATGTTTGCAGCACTCGGACGTTTTATAAAATTTTCACGCGGAAGAATGTTTTTAATGGCACCGTTCTCAAATTCTACAAAGTCTCCTACGAGAATTTTTTCTTTCTGTTTTTTTAGAACCTCGCGAATTTTGCATTCGTGAGTATTCTGTCCATCGTCAACGTAATAAAAATCAGAGTGAATTTTATATATTTGTCCTTCAGCCATAACTATACTTATTTTAGCATAAACTTTGTAAATTGTAACAAATATTTGAAGTTTGCTATGTTTGTGTTAACATCATTCTATAGTTAAATTGACAGTATTAAAAGGGGAAAAATATGATTTCAGTAAACGATTTAAAGACAGGCTTGACACTTCAATTAGACAACGGTTTATGGTCTGTTGTTGAATTTTTACACGTAAAGCCGGGTAAAGGCGCCGCGTTTGTTAGATCTAAACTTAAAAATGTTGAAACCGGTCAGGTTGTTGAAAAAACATTCAGAGCAGGTGAAAAAGTTGCAAAAGCTATGCTCGATAGACGTGAAATGCAATATTTATATAAAGAAGGCAAAGAGTACGTTATGATGGATAACGAAACCTATGAACAGCTTCAATTGACTGAAGACCAGATAGGTGACGGTATTAAATATTTAAAAGAAAATATGATTGTTCAGGTATTAATGCATGACGGCAGAATTATCGGTGTTGATCTTCCTGCTCATGTAATTCTTGAAGTTACTGATACTCCGCCGTCTGAAAAGGGTAATACTGCTCAAGGCGGTACAAAACCTGCAACTCTGGAAACAGGTGCGGTTGTCAATGTTCCGTTCTTTATTTCTAACGGTGACAAAATCAGAGTTGATACAAGAACTAATGAATATCTTGACCGTGCATAATTAAAATTTTTTGAGTGTGAGGGGCAAAATCTTTTCAATGCTCCTTTTATTCGCTCCTCACTTTTCTCTATATTTAAAAGAAAGGCAAAAATATGAAATTTGATATTGAATATGTAGAAAAATTAGCCAAAGTTTTAGCTGATAATTCTTTAACTGAGATTTCTCTTGAAGATGGTGAACAGGCTATTACTTTGAGAAAAGAAGTTATGGGTGTTGCTGCTCCTGTTGCTGTAGCTCAGGCTCCTCAACAGGTTCAAACCGCTCCTGTTTCTTCTCCTGTTGAACAAAAAGAAGTTAAAAAAGGAAAACCTTTAACATCCCCTATGGTCGGAACATTCTATTCCGCACCGTCACCGGATGCTGAACCGTTTGTCAAAGTAGGTCAAACAGTAAAAGAAGGCGATGTGGTTTGTATTGTCGAAGCTATGAAGCTTATGAATGAGATTGAAGCTGAATTCGCAGGAAAGATTACTGAAATTTGTGTTTCAGATGGTCAGCCTGTTGAGTTCGGTCAGGTTTTAATGTATATAGAATAGCGTGAAGGTAGGAAGATAAGAAGTTTGGAAGATAGGCAATTTACAAGCTTACCCTCTTAACCTCTTAACTTCTTACCCTCAAAAGAGGGAATATGTTTAGAAAAGTATTAATAGCAAACCGCGGAGAAATTGCGGTAAGAATTATAAGAGCCTGCAGAGAAATCGGAATTCCGACTGTTGCAATTTATTCTCAGGCAGATGCTAATTCACTTCACGTAAGACTTGCAACAGAGGCTTACTGTATAGGGCCGGCTTCCAGTGCTAAAAGCTATTTGAGCATTCCTGCAATTATATCTGCTGCAATAGTTTCCGGTGCCGATGCAATTCATCCCGGTTATGGTTTTATGTCTGAAAGGGCAGATTTTGCCGAAATCTGTGCGAAACACGGTATTAAATTTATCGGGCCTACAGCAGAAGCTATGAGAAAAATGGGTGATAAAGCAACAGCCCGTAAAACAATGATTGAAAACAATGTTCCTGTTACTCCTGGTACGGGAATTTTGAAAACACCGGAAGAGGTAAAAGAATTTGCTCATAAAGTCGGTTACCCGATAATTTTGAAGGCAACTGCAGGCGGGGGCGGAAAAGGTATGAGAATTTGCCGCTCGGATGATGACGTTGAAACAAATATGAATCTTTGCCAGTCTGAAGCTCAGAATTTCTTTGGCAACCCTGATGTTTATGCTGAAAAATATCTGGAAAATCCGCGCCATATTGAGGTCCAAATTCTTGCTGACCAGTATGGTAATGTAGTTCACCTCGGGGAAAGAGATTGCTCTATCCAAAGACGTCACCAGAAACTTCTTGAAGAAGCTCCTTCTCCTGCTATTGATGAAGCTACACGTAAAGAAATGGGTGCAGCTGCAGTTAGAGCAGCAAAAGCTATCAATTATGAAAGTGCAGGTACTTGTGAATTCTTGCTTGACCATGACGGTAAATGGTATTTCATGGAGATGAATACAAGAATTCAGGTTGAACACTGCGTAACTGAGATGATTTCTAATGTTGATTTAGTAAGAGAACAGATTATGATTGCGGCCGGTGAAAAACTTGATTTCACTCAGGATGAAATTGTATTGCGCGGGCATGCTATTGAGTGCCGTATAAATGCTGAAAATCCGGAGAAAGACTTTATGCCAAACCCAGGAACAATTACTGGTTATGTTACTCCGGGCGGTTTTGGCGTAAGAGTGGATTCTCACGCTTATCAAGATTATTCAATCCCGCCTTACTACGATTCTATGATAGGAAAACTCATCTGTTGGGGTAGAACCAGAAATGAAGCCCGCAGAAGAATGTACAGAGCTTTGAAGGAATATGTTATTACAGGAGTTGAAACAACACTCCCGTTCCATCAGGAAATCATAGAAGACCCTGTATTTATGAGCGGTAATTTTAATACCGGATTTATAGAAGATTTCTATAAGCGAACAGGAAAAGATAAAAAATAAATTTTAAAGCCGAAGTATAATCCTTCGGCTTTTTAAATGTAAATAATATCAATATAGGGCTTGAAAACCTCAAAAAAATATGCTACAATTATAGCAGGTAAATGTGTGAGGGTTAAGTGTATGGCAGGAATCAATTTTTTCTACAATTTTTCCAATCCGATTGAAAAACAAAAAGAGCAGCAAAAGGCTCGAAAAGATGCTTTGATAAAGAAGAATTATGATGAAATATATGCTCATGAACTTGCGCACAAAAGCGCCGGTGGTTCTATGGCCGGCAGTATCGTTATTGAAAAGAATGCTGACGGTATCCCTGTAGGTGGGTATGTAAACATAAAAATGCCTTCATTAGACACTGATAATCCGCAAAAAACAATTAACGATGCAGATACAGTTATTCGTTCTGCAATGGCTCCTGTCGATCCTTCAGCTCAGGATTTCAGGGTAAAAGCCCAGGCCGAAAATATAAAAATGAAGGCGCAGGCAATAAAAAATAAAGGCGTCGGGCAAAAGCTGGATTACTCTGTATAGTGTTGAAAAAAAATTTTTTTATATATATAATTTAAATATATAAACTATCAAACAAGGAGCACAGTATGAAGAGTTTAAGAAATATTAAGAACCTCGGGGGGGGGGCACTCTAAGCTTAGTAAGAGGTCAGGAAGTCCGGAAGGCAGGAGGG